>JBOGUE010000140.1:0-8725 GCA_050695955.1 Thermomicrobiales bacterium
AGGAGCGCCGGCACTGATCGCGTTCCCCGACGACTTCGACGAACTCGACGGATGGGGCGGCGTCATGCGGAGCATGCTCGGCACGCTCGCGGCCGCGTCCTGACACGGAGGGAATAGGCGATGAACACCAGTGGATTGTCCAACGCGCGGCTCGACCGTATGCGCGACGTCATGGCCGGCCACGTCGAGCGCGGCGCGGTGCCGGGGCTGGTCACCCTGGTCAGCAGGCGGGGCGACGTTCACGTCGACGCGATCGGGACGATGGCCGTCGGTGGCAGTACACCGATGCAGCGCGACACGATCTTCCGCATCGCCTCATTGACCAAGCCGATTACCGCCGCGGCCGCCATGATCCTGGTCGAGGAATGCCGGCTGCGGTTGGACGATCCAGTCGATGGGCTGCTGCCGGAACTCGCCGACCGCATGGTGCTGAAGCGGCTGGGCGGACCGCTCGACGATACCGTACCCGCGCATCGTCCGATCACCGTGCGCGATATGCTGACCTTCCGCATGGGCCTCGGCTACATCATGGAGCCATCGGGCGACTACCCGATCCAAGCCGCCCTCAACGAGCAGCAGATTCTCCAGGGTCCCGCGCAGCCGCAAACACCACCCGCGCCGGACGAGTGGATCCGCCGGGTCGCGACGCTGCCGCTGATGCACCAGCCCGGGGAACGGTGGATGTATGAACTCGGGTCCGACGTGCTGGGCGTGCTGATCGCGCGCGCCGCGGGTCAGCCCTTCGAGACGTTCCTCCGCGAGCGCATCTTTACACCGCTCGGCATGAAGGACACGGGGTTCAGCGTACCGGCAGCGACGATCGACCGGCTGGCCGCGGGCTACATGCCCGATCCCGAAACCGGGACGCTTGCGCTCTATGACGAGGCTGAGGGCGGCCAATGGAGCCGCCCGCCCGCCTTCCCGGCGGGCAGCAGCGGGCTGGTCTCGACCGTCGACGACTACCACGCCTTCGGCCAGATGCTGCTCAACCAAGTCACCCACGTTACCAAGCGCATACTCTCGCGGCCGTCGGTCGAGCTCATGACGACCAATCAGCTCACGCCGGAGCAACAGGCGGGAGCAGGGGGCTTTCTCGCGGAGAACCTCGGTTGGGGCTTCGGCGTGTCGGTTGTCACCCGGCGCACCGACATGACCGGGTCCGTCGGCACGTTCGGATGGTGGGGCGGCCTGGGCACCGTCTGGTCTTCCGATCCCCACGAGGAATTGGTCACGATCTTGATGACCCAGCGCGCCCTCTTCCCCCATCCCCTGGGTATCGACGTCGACTTCTCGTCGTCGGTCTATCAGGCGATCGACGACTGAGGCGCCTCATTGCGCATTGACCGCGGTCCTTTTCAATTGGGGAAGCATTCATGTCTAAGCACAGCACCGACCGGTCGCCTGCACCGAGTGCCACGGCTCGGTCACTGGCGGCTGACGAGCAGATCGTCCGGGCAAACGGGGTGGACCTCTGCGTTCAGACCTTCGGCGATCCCGCCTGCCCCGCGATCATTCTCATCAGTGGAGCGGCCGCCTCGATGCTCGGGTGGGAGAACGAGTTCTGCGAGCGTCTCGCGACCGGTTCCCGATTCGTCATTCGCTACGACCACCGCGACACCGGCCGATCGGTCAGCTACGAACCAGGCGCGCCGCCGTACACACCGCGCGATCTGGCCGCGGATGCAGTCGGCCTGCTCGACGCCTTCGGCCTGGGCAGTGCCCATCTCGTGGGCACGTCGATGGGCGGAGGGATCGCTCAACTCGTGGCGCTCGACCATCCCGCTCGGGTCGCATCACTCACGCTGATCTCGACAACCCCCGGCGGTCCCGATCTGCCGCCGATGTCCGACAAGGTCGGTGCCCACTTCCGGGACGCGGTGGTCCCCGACTGGTCTGATCGGGCGGCCGTGATCGACGCCTTCGTCGGTCTTACGCGTGTGTACGCCAGCGAATCGCGGCCCTTCGATGGCGCGGCCATGCGTGACCTCGTGGCGCGCGACGTCGATCGCACCGTCAACGTCGCGTCGAGCATAACAAGCCACTTTGTCATGGACCACGGCGATCCTATCCGGGACCGGCTTGGAGAGATCGGCGCCCCAACGCTCGTGGTTCATGGCGCCGAGGATCCCCTGCTTCCCCTCGGCCATGCACACGCGCTGGCGAAGGAGATACCAGGCGCCCAACTGCTCACACTGGAGCGGACGGGCCAGGAGTTGCCCCGGGCGGTCTGGGACGTTGTCGTCCCCGCCATCCTCGAGCACACCTCTGGCTGAGGCATCACCGCGATGGGCACAACGCCAGTAGGGGCGGACCGCCGTGTCCGCCCTGGTCCGAATGCGAACCGCGTCGGTGTTGAAGGCAGGCGGACACCGCCCAGAGGGCGCCTTGTCCGCCCCTATACGACGCGTTGATGAAGCATTGCCGCCAGTTACCTACGCGCGTTCTGGCAATTGCTGCAGAGCCCAACGATTGCCATCAGGGTCGCTGAAGAAGACGAACGAACCCCAGGGGAAGACTTGAACCTCGCTGACCTCGACGCCCCGCTCGACGAGCTGCGCCCGCGCTGCCGCCACGTCGGCGACGACGATCTGCATGCCCTGCACCGAGCCTGGAGGCGCATCCGTGATGCCGATCCCCAGGGCGATCGAGCAGGCCGACCCCGGCGGCGTCAGTTGCACGAAGCGAAGCTCGTCGCTGATCCTGTGGTCGTGGTCCGCGTTGAAGCCCACCTGCTCGGTGTAGAAGGCTTTCGAGCGGTCGACGTCCGAGACCGGAATCGCCACCAGTTCAAGCTTCCAATCCATGCCGCGTTTGCTCCTTGTGTTGTGTGGTCAATTCGGGGGCGGAGTGTACACCCGTCACCCTTGACATGATCCAGTCCGCGCATATACTTAAGTCCATGCTTAACTATGATGCCTCGCTCGATTTGACGTTCCAGGCGCTGGCGGATCCCACGCGACGGGGCATGGTGGAGCGATTGAGCCGCGGGCCGGCGACGGTCAGCGAGCTCGCCCGGCCGCTCCCCATGTCGCTGCCGGCGGTGGTCCAGCACCTCCGGGTGCTCGAAGCGAGCGGGCTCGTCCGGTCGGAGAAGGTGGGGCGGGTGCGGACCTGCCACATCGAGCCGGTGGCGCTGGTGATGGTTGAGCAATGGATCGCCGAGCGGCGGTCGACCTGGGAGCGTCGCCTCGATCGGCTCGGCGACCTGCTCGCCGAACTCCCCGCGGCGCCAGACCACAAGGAGTAAGTCATGCCCGCACGATCCGTGACGCACACGACCTTCGTCGTCGAGCGCACCTACGATGTCTCGCCGGCGCGGGTGTTCAGGGCCTGGGCCGACCCCGCGACCAAAGCGCGGTGGTTCGCGGGTCCCGACGACTGGGAGTCCGGTACGTACGAGCTCGACTTCCGGGTCGGCGGGCGCGAGCGCACGGGCGGTGGCCCGCCGGGCGGCCCGGTCCACACCTACGACGCCCGCTACCAGGACATCGTGCCGGACCAGCGCATCGTCTACACCTACGACATGCACCTCGACGAGACGCGGATCTCGGTCTCGCTGGCGACGGTGGAACTCACGCCCGCTGGCGCCGGCACGAAGCTCATCGTCACCGAACAGGGCGCCTTCCTCGACGGCCACGATACGCCGGCCGCGCGCGAGCAGGGCACCGGCGGCCTGCTGGATGCGCTGGGCATGGAGCTGCAGCGCGAGTCCGCGAACGCCTGACAGGCTCCATCGAGTCGACTAGCTCGACGTGAGACGATCTGCCAACGTGCCGGCCGGCGCGTGAGCTTCACGCGAACATCCGGATCGCCCGCATCGAATCAAAAGGAGGCAGGTACATGGGAACGGTTCGTGGAGGCATGACGATGTCCCTGGATGGTTTTGTGAATGACCGGAACGGCGATGTGAGCAGTCTCTATCCTGATCTCGAAGAATTGCGCGAGACGGAGATGCTGCAAGAGATCATGAGGTCCACGGGGGCGGTGGTGATGGGAAGACGTTCCTACGACATGGGAGAGGGGGATTTCACGGATTACGAGTTCCAAGTGCCGATATTTGTGGTTACTCATGAGGCGCCAGAGGTGGTGGCCAAGGGAGAAAACGAACGACTGACCTTTACCTTCGTCACCGACGGCATCGACAGTGCCGTTGAACAGGCCAAGGCGGCGGCAGGTGACAAGGACGTCTCTGTCATCGGTGGCGCCAGCACCATCCAGCAGTGCATCCGGGCAGGTCTACTTGATGAAATACAGATTGACGTCATGCCCCTCCTCCTTGGCGAAGGCCTCCGGCTGTTCGAGCACATCGGCGCTCAGCAGATTCAGTTGGAAAAAATAGAGGTCATTGAATCTGCTGCCAGGATAGATCTGAGGTTTCGAGTCGTAAAATAGTGTCCGTTTCTGGACCTTGCCGGTCACGGAAATCGTATCAACCAAGGTCGAGTACGCATGACGCCCCATCGGGGCTACTCCTTTCCGGCGGCAAGGGAAGCTCGCCGCGGCAGCACCATCCGGTGCAGCCGGCGAAGGCAGAGAGGAGTTCTCCATGCCCATCACCAATCTCCTTGCGGTCGTCACCGTTGGCGATTTCGACGCGGCGCTCACCTGGTACGAACGCCTCTTCGGACGCCCCGCCGACCGCTTCCCGATGGCGGGCTTGGCCGAATGGCAGATCACCTCGGCCGGGGGGACGCAGTTGCTTCATGACGCTGAACGCGGCGGCGGCGCGTTGCTAACCCTCGCCGTGGACGATCTGGAGCGGCACGTCGCGGACATTGCGGAACGAGGGATCACGGTCGGCGCGATCACGAGAGGCGACATGGCGCAATTTGCATCCATCACCGATCCCGAAGGCAACACGGTCACCTTTGCCGAACCCCTCGGCAGCGCCGACTGAGTTCGCAACGGCCCGGACTTTTCAGAGTCAGCCCTGCCCTCGGCAATGCCCAGTCAGATGAAGGAGGAGACCATGCTCATCCGCACACACGTTGGCGTGAGCCTCGACGGCTTCGCGGCGACACCCGACGGCTTCCCCGCGTGGGACGCCATTTCGACATTCGGCCCCGGATCGCACGGCACCGCGGAGTTTGCGGAGCAGAGCCAGGCCGTCGTCATGGGCCGCACCAGCTTCGACCAGGGTTTTGAGGATTGGTTGCCCAACTGGCCGTGGCCGGGCAAGCCGATCTACGTCCTCACCTCGCGCCCGCTCCCCCGCCAATGCTGCCGCGATGGGCGTCATCGCCGCGGAGGGCGGCGCAGCCGGACTTGTCGAGCAACTCCGCCAGGCGAATGTAGCGGGCGACGTGGAACTGCTCGGCGGGCCGCGCACGATCCGGACCTTTCTTGACATCGGCGCCATCGACCGGCTCGGAATCGTTGTCCTGCCGGTCCTGCTGGGCACGGGGATCCCGCTCTTCGCGATCGCGCCCACGGCCTTCTCGAATGCCGCCTGGCAGGCGTCGTTGGCCGCGCCGTCGTCGGGGGTGGCCGCGCGACCGATGCCGCGGCTGGAAAGTCACCGCACCTATCCCGACGGTGCGATCGAGCTGGTCTATCGACAAGAGGCCTGAACGCTCGTCGAGAACTCGAAGGCACGCTTCGGCGACCTCAACTGGACGCGTTCGTGGTGTAGGGGCAGACCGGGTGCCCTCTGGGCGCTGTCCGCCCCTACCACGACCACGGTCCCAATCCATGGAGAAACATCCTTGACACGGCGGGTTGGCGAGTGTATTATACCAATAGGTTATTTAACCGTAAGGTTTATTACTATGGCGACGACCGACCACCTCAGCACCACCTTCGCCGCCCTCGCCGATCCCACACGGCGCGCGATCCTCGCGCGTCTGAGTTTGGGCGAGGCTTCGGTCACCGAGCTGGCCGAACCGTTCAAGATGAGTCTTCCGGCTGTGTCGAAGCACCTCAAGGTGCTGGAGCGCGCCGGTCTGATCGCGCGTGGCCGCCATGCGCAATGGCGCCCCTGCCGCCTCGAGGCAGGACCGCTCAAGGAGGCATCTGACTGGATCACGTTCTATCGCCGGTTCTGGGAAGAGCGACACGACCGCTTGGAGGAGTACCTCCGCGAGCTGCAAGCAGACGAGAGGAGGAAGGAACACGCATGACGACCAAAAACTACACGATCACCACGCCGACTGACCGAGAGATCGTCTTCACGCGGGTCTTCGACGCGCCGCGCGACCTCGTCTACAAGGCGTACACCGATCCCGACCTTCTGCCGAAGTGGTGGGGGCCACGAGATATGACGACCATCGTCGAGAAGTTGGACGTGAAGCCGGGCGGCCTGTGGCGCTTTGTCCATCGGGGTCCAGATGGCGTTGAGTATGCGTTCAACGGCGAGTTTCGTGAGGTCGTGCCGCCCGAGAAGCTGGTCTATACCTTTGAGTTCGAAGGGATGCCGGGCCACATCGCGGTTGACACGATCACCCTCGAAGAGCGCGATGGCAAGACGACGCTGACGAACACCAGTCACTACACCTCCGTTGAGGATCGCGACGGGATGCTCAGCTCCGGGATGGAGTCGGGGGCGGCCGAGTCGATGGACCGCCTTGCCGAACTGCTGGCCACGATGTAAGAATCCGCGTTTAATGCACGCCCACTCCCAAAGCGGGAGTGGGCGTTTTCGTTCATCGCAGGTTGGGGAAACAGCGCTATGTGCAGGAACATCAGACCCCTCTTCAACTTCGATCCGCCGGCCACGGCGGACGAGATTCAGGCGGCCTCGTTGCAGTTCGTGCGGAAGATCAGCGGCTTCGCCAAACCGTCCCAAGCGAACGAGGCCGCCTTCACCGCGGCGGTCGACGATGTCGCCAGGGTTGCGGCTCGGCTGCTTGCCGCGCTCGAATCGAACGCGGCGCCGAAGAATCGGCAGGAGGAGGCCGCGAAAGCAAAGGCACGCGCCGCGCGGCGATTCGGCACGTGAATCCACCATCACCGAACCACCCACCCACCCACCCACGCCCCCGATCTCCAGAGGAATGCGCCGGCAGTCACGTGCCGCCGCGGTTTTGATGGGCTGAATCGCTTTACCGGCTGTGGTCGCCGCGGGAGCCCTCGCCCCGCGGTTTTCCGCGATTGTCCGAGCCGTTGTCGATTTGTCGCTCCGCCGAACGACTATCTCATGGAACGGCCATTCCATCACGATTCTGAATTCGGAGGTATGAGAAACGTTGGTTGATAAGGAGCCGGTGGCTGAGCAGCCGTATCGTGAGAACGAGGCGCGACCTCTGCCAACATGGGCGGAGGCGCGCCGGCGTCTGGAGGAAGCGGGTACCTATTGGCTGGCGACGGTGCGGCCGGATGGCCGGTCGCACGTCATGCCGGTCTTAGCGGTTTGGCTGGATGGCGCGTTGCACGTCGTCGCCGGCGACGCCTCTCGCAAAGCGCGGAACCTTGCGCGCGATGCGCACCGCGTCATCACCACCAGCAGTCAGGCACTCGATCTGGTCCTTGAAGGCGACGCCACGCTCCATCGCGTGGCCGGTATCTACGCCGCCAAATACGGCTGGCACGTCACGGTGCGCGACGGCGCTTTTTACGCCGCCGGCGCGCCGACCACGGGTCCGCCCCCGTACGACCTCGACAAAGTGACATCCACGGTCGTCTTCGGCTTCGGTACGGACGACTCGCTGGGCGCGGTTCGCTGGCGCTTCTAGCGCGCACACACCGCGCGCCAATGACTTCCTTAGGAGGACCCATGCCCAGAAAGATGACCGAGCAGGAACGCGAAGCCTTCCTCGCCGAACCGCGCGTCGGCGTGTTGAGCGTCGCCGGTGACGACGGCCGACCGCCGTTGACCGCCCCCACCTGGTACGGCTACCAACCCGGCGGCAACGTCACCTTCTTCACCGGGACGCAGGGCCGCCAGGCTCGCAAGACGACGCTCATCCGCCAAGCGGGCGTGGTGAGCCTCTGCGTGCAATACCCCGAGTTCCCGTACAAGTACGTCACCATCGAAGGCGCCGTCGTCCAGATCGACCAGCCGCCCTCCGCTGACCAAATCCTCGCCGTCGTCCGCCGCTACCTCCCCGCGGACCAGGCCCAGGGGTTCGCCCAAGCCGAGCTCGCCAATCCCGGCCCCGAGTTCGTGCTCTTCACCGTCCGCCCCGACCGCTGGCTCTCCGCCGACTTCAGCGACGCGACGGGGTAGAGCCGCGGCGAGTCCGGCACCTTCGACAACGTCTTCGCTGGGACCTTCGTTGCGGGACGGAGACCGTGCGGGTTGCTTGAAGAATGGCCGCACCTGGTTGTCGATTTCCGCCGTCTTCGCACGACTACTTGTGAGGACTGAGAATGCTCGGCCCTCGGCCATTCGTTCAGAGGAGGCGCACGTGGCTCAAACCAGCACCTATCTCAACTTCAATCGCACGACCGAAGCGGCGTTCACTTTCTACAAATCGGTCTTTGGCGCCGAGTTCGTCGGCGACATCATGCGCCATGGCGATGTCCCGGCGCACGAAGGCCAGTCGGCATTGAGCGACGACGACAAGCAGTTGGTCATGCATGTGCAGTTGCCGATCCTGGGCGGCCACCTGCTCATGGGCACGGACGCCACGGAAGAGATGGGCTTCACGCTCACCCAGGGGAACAACGTCTACATCTGCCTCCAACCAGACACCCGGGCCGAGGCCGACTCGTTGTTCGCCGCCCTGGCGGACGGCGGCACCGCGGAGATGCCGTTGCAGGAGATGTTCTGGGGCGACTACTTCGG
>JBOGUE010000141.1:0-3684 GCA_050695955.1 Thermomicrobiales bacterium
CCCGCGGTCGCCGGCCTCGGTCACGCCGAGACCGACCGGGTTCAGCCGCTCGCGCCAGCGGGACGCGGTCCAGCCCGCGGTCGCCAGGCTCGACCGCGCGGCGAGGACGGCCGGGTCGTAGCCGCACCGCGCGCATTCCCCCACAGCTCGGCCAGATAGGCGTCGACGTCGCCCAATCGCGCGGCCCGGCGCTGGCGCGCCCAGGCCCGTGCCGCGTCGAGCGGCGCGCTGGCCGAACCCTGGAGTGGAACGCCGATCGTCATCATGTTCTATGCCCCCTGGCGCCGCGTCGTCGCGGATCGTCATCGTCGCGATCCAGGGTAGGGTCGGGCGCGCCCTCTCGCATTCGTAAGAAGTACGTATATGTAGGGAATAACGCGTGATCATCAGCTGATTTGTGCTTGGGTCCGAGAAGATAGGGGGCGCGAGATCGGCTCATCAAACTTGTGCAGTCGACGATGCAGTGTTAGATTGAAACTGTAGTTCTACCCCGCAACTCGCAGCCAGAGAGAACCAAGCGCATCGTCGACTGACGCGTGATGAGCTTCACGCTGCTAACAAGGATCAGGTCAACAACGTCAGTTTAACCCCTAGCATTTCATATCAATTTTGATATACTCAGGATTGTGCCATGCCGAAGCGATCACGGCAGCGGAAGGAACAGCACAGTGTCGTTGACGATGCGGCGTCTGGCGATGGCGATCGATTTCCCTTGCATACGACCACCTGGTATGACAAACCCCTAGAGTCGCTGGGCCACCCCGACGCGACGTTCGTCGTGGCCAAACTACAACAGAGGTTCGAACGAGATTGGCTCGGCAATGCGCCTCTTGCTGATCTGAGCAGCAGTTGGGAGTACAAGCAGGTGTCGGACCGAGAGGCCTGTCGTCGTCTAGACGTTAGACAGATCAGGGTAGGCAAAGACATCCGAGTCCTCTTTGCTATCGACCATGAACGGCGGACTACCTACTACCTTGATGTGTACCACAAGACTGGAAAGTCATCACAGAACGACGCAATCGCGCGGGCCTGCAGCCACGCGAGAACAATTCGTGGAGGCGAGGATGGAGGAAAATGAGGCACGCACCGGCGACGTTGAAAGTCCCTGGTGGGATACTGGAACACTCTCTGACATCGTCAAAGAGTATCTCGCCGAGGGGGGCGAATCTGCTCGCACCTATTTGCGCGAGAGTTGGCTTGCTGCCAGCATGCAGTTGTTGCGCGATACCCGGCGACGGACCGGTCGAACTCAGCAGGAAATCGCGAACGCACTCGGAACCAGTCAACCCGCAATTGCCCGCCTTGAACGGAGCGATGACACAACCCTGAGCAGGTTCTGGGATTATCTCTACGCTTGTGGCAAAGCCCCTGGCGAGATTGAGACCGTTTCGGCAGCAGGGCTACGGAAATACGTACATGCAAACCCGGACGCTCCGAGGAAAATCAGTGCTATCCGGCTGTGGTTAGCAGAGGAGACGACGCTCCCGGCTATGGGTGATGACAAGATATCTCTGCCCACTGTTGAGACCACAATGGGGGAGGCAATACTGCTGCGAGCCTCGCTGATTTCTTTGCAGACTCCAAGTTTGCGGTCCCTTGAAGCTTGGCCACCGACGGAACGGTGGTTCAGTTCCGCTTCGCGAACCAGACTGCTCAACAGGGCCAATACATCGCTCGATCTGATGGGAATGAAGGCTCACCACCTTCCGGTGGATGTCCGAGCATCGGCTATTACGGGTCTTAGATCTGAGGAAGTGCCTTCGCCTTCCCAACCGCGGCAGTCTCCAGCGCGTCAACAGGCGGCAGCGTAATATGGCAGAAGATGTGACAGTCATCAGTGCCCGACGATCTTACGAGTTTCGAGCCGACGAGATACGGCTGACACTCCTAAGTAATCGCGGCGTTTTGCGCCACATCCAGGAGCAATTTAGCTTCGAAGTTGCTGCAGTAAACACTCCTATGGAAACTTTCGGGCCGGTGCAGCCATCGATCCCCCCGGGTCTGATCTTCGACTACGGTATCACTCCGTTCCCCGAGGGGCAAGCGGCCGCCATTCGCTTCTTACACATTGAGCAACGCCGAATCGTCATCGATGTTGCGGCGCCTTCCAGCGTTATTGATCCGACGTTTCATCTTCTGAAAGGCCTTCTGGTTGACGTACTAGCGTTCGATGGCGCTCCGGCGATCGGACAGCCAACGCACACGATGGATTTCTCCGAAATCACGGCACGGTTTCCATTTCCTGGAGAGGCACTCCTTCCCCCAAAGCTTCGATCGCCGTACCGACGTGTGTTCGGTATTGGTAACGCGCAAGAAGAGACGCACATCGTGCCTACGCTCCAAGTACGCGTCCTGCCTCGAAATGAGGAGTTCGCAGGGTCGGCAGCCCGCGACATTCGATCTTCGTTTCTCGAGTTGCGTGCAGGTACAGTACCAGCTGATCAGATCTTCTACAGCGGAGCCCCTCTAGACTCGGATTCGCACATCGATATTCTTACCGAGATCGAACGATCCCTTGCTTCCCAGTGGAAGAAATAGCGCTCGTTTGGATCGCGCCGCTTCCATGCCGGTTTTCCCGGTGTGCTTGTACCTGCTCTCTTGACTATGGATTCCACGCGGCAACGCTCAGAGACTAGGTTGCTCACGTGTACCTTTTTTGCGGTCAGCGTATGCCGGGAGGGGGTATTGCCAGGCATGGCATAATGTGGAGTCCGCCCGGCGCATGGCGCGCCTTGTCCCACGCCGGGCATTCGTGTGACCGTTTTGGCGCCGCGGGATGTGGTATTGGAGCAGCGGAGCCGGCATGCAGGCGATCGTCCGCAGTCTTTCGGCCGAAGACATTGAGTACGCCCACCGCCTCGAGGAGATCGAGCAGCGGAAGCGACGCATCGTCGATGTGCAGGCCGATCTGGAAATGCTGAAAGTGGCGCTGGCGCGCTTCGAGCTCGAGTACCGTGCCCGCGTCGGGCCGGTCCTGGCCGAGATCGAGCGCATCCGCCTCGAATTGGCCGAATACCGGCGCCGCATCGCCTGGCTGCGCGCCGGCGTCGACCCCGATCCGGCCGGCCTGGAGCGGGAGTTGGACGAGGAGTTCGCCACCCGCCGCGAGGAGGTCGAGGCAGAGGCGGAGGAGGCCCGCCGTTACCAGCGCGACTTCCGCCGCGAGCGCGCCCGGCCGCCCCTCACCCCCGACACGGAAGAGGAGGTGCGCCGCCTCTATCGCGATTTGGCCAAGCGCTTTCATCCAGACCTGGCGACGGCCGCCGAGGAGCGCACCCGCCGCGAGGAGGTGATGCTCCGCGTCAACGCCCTCTTCCGCGAGCGCGACCTGGCGGGTCTGCGCCGTCTGGCGCGCGAAACGGAGCGGGACGACCCGACCTTCGAGGAGCGAACGCTGGCCGAGAAGCTGGCCTGGTCAATCCGCGAGTCGGAACGACTCGCCAGCGTCATCGTCGATCTGGAGGCGCAGGTTGCCCTCCTGCGCCAGAACGATACCTACCAGTTCTGGCACGCGTCGGACGTCATGTCCTCCTCGATCGCACGCCTGGCCGAGAACGCGCGCGAGAAGCGAACCCGCCTCCAACAGCGTCTCGCGGATCGCACCCTGATCTACCGCCGCATGCTCGCCCGCCGCCGCTGGCGCAAGACGGAGGAGCGAGGAGCGAGGGACGAGGAACCGGCGTT
>JBOGUE010000142.1:0-7051 GCA_050695955.1 Thermomicrobiales bacterium
CTGATCAAGGAATTGGGGTGGGTGAACACCTTTTGGCCGCTGATCGTGCCGGCGGCGGCGAACGCCTTCGGCATCTTCTGGATGCGCCAGTTCGTCGACGAGGCGATTCCGGTCGAACTCTACGAGGCGGCTAAGGTCGACGGCGCCTCCGACTGGTGGATCTATGCCCGCGTGGTCATCCCGTTGATCCGGCCGGGTTTGGCGGCGCTGGCGGTTTGGACCTTCCTCTCGACCTGGAACAACTTCCAGCTCCCGCTCATCGTGCTCAACAGCCCGGAGAAGTTCACGATGCCGCTGGCGCTGACCAACCTGAACTCACTCTATCGTTCCGATACGGCCGCGGTGATGCTGGGGACGACGATCGGGGTGCTGCCTGTCCTGATCGCCTTCCTGCTCGGCACGCGTCACTTTATTGCCGGCCTCACCGCCGGCGCCGTCAAATAGGGCGCCCTGGGTCTTCGGCGGGGGATGTCGATACGACACCCTGCTTTCGCGAAGCACGAGGAGGACCGGTCATGGGCATTGCGCGGCTTTCTCGGCGTCGTCTTCTAAGAGGGGCCGCCGGCGCGGCGGCTGGAGCGTCCGTCATTGGCTTCGGCAAGCGCGGTAGCGTCTTCGCCGCCCCGGCCGTGATTCAGGAGGGCGGCTCCACGGTCAAGGTCGTCTATTGGAGTGCCTTCGCCGGCAATCTGGGCGACGCCGAGCAGGAGCTGGTGGATCGCTTCAACGACTCGCGGCAAGACGTCGAGGTCGAGCGGCAATTTCAGGGCGCCTATGGAGAGACGGCGCAGAAGATGACGGACGCGCTGATGGCGAACCAGGCGCCGGATGCGGTCGTGCTCGACACCAACTGGCTGCGTTTCTATGCCAACCAGACGTTGGCGCCGCTCGATGACCTGATGGCGGCGAATGGGATCGACACCAGCGACTTCGTCGAGCCCCTCTACGTCGAAGGCGTGCGCGAGGGGAAAGCGTACTGGCTGTCGTTTGCCCGCTCGACGCCACTGCTCTACGACAACAAAGTTGCATTCGCCGAGGCCGGCCTGAGCGCCCCGCCGGCGACCTGGAGCGAGTTGCGGGAGGTAGCGCCTCAGCTTGTCGGTGAGACCGCGGACGGCACGCCCCGCTCCGCCCTGGCCTACGCCCCCTACCTGGCCTGGCTGCTGAACGGGCAGCTCTGGGCCTTCGGTGGGGCGTATTCCGACCCCGACTTCACGATCCGGATCGCGGACGAGGGGTCGATCACCGCCGGCGAGTGCTTCCGCTCCGCGATCATCGATGGGTGGGCGACGGTGCCGCGGGATGGTCATCTCGACTTCATCAACGGCCTCACCTCGTCGCTAATCGCGACGACCGGGCAGTTGGCGAACGTGAAGCAGAACGCGCAATTCGACTTCGGGGTCGCCTTCCTCCCCTCGGAAGTGCAGCCGGGGTGCCCGACCGGCGGGGCCGGGATGTCGATCCTCGCCGCCGCGCCGCCGGAGCGCCAGGAGGCGGCCTTCAAGTTCCTCGCCTACGCCACCGGCGTCGAGGGCACGACCTTCTGGTCGCAGAACATCGGCTACATGCCGGTACGGACTTCGGCGATCGCGAGCCCGGAGATGCAGGCTTACTTCGCGGAGAACCCGAACTACAAGATCGCGGTCGACCAGCTTCCGCAAACGCGGCAGGTCGACACCGCCTATTCCTTCCCGAACGGACCGGCGATCATCGACGACGGCTTGCAGCGCGTCGCAATCAACCACGAAGAGGTCCCGACTGTCTTCCCCGACGTGGCGCAAAAGCTCGAGGAGGACGGCGCGGACATGGTCGAGCAGTTAGCAGCATAGGCGAAACCATCGTCGGGGCGGACCGGGTGCCCTCTGGGCGATGTCCGCCCCTACGAAACGCGCCGGCAAGTCGACACACGAGCATTCCCACGGAGGAGCACGCACTTTGGCGGCTGATCTCGTTTTCGTCCATCTGAGCGACCTGCATCTCACGGCGCAGGCCGGCGAACTGGTCAACCGGCCTGGTGGCGCCGAGGTTTCGGACCCGCACCGCTATCTGCCGTGGGTGGTGCGGGAGGTGCGGGCGCTCGATCCGCCGCCGGCGTTCGTCGTCATCAGCGGCGATCTGGTCGATACGCCGAGCGGGGAGGCGTACCAGCGCGTGCGGGAGTTCGTGGCTCAACTGGAAGCGGTCGCGCCGGTGCTGCTGGGCATCGGCAATCACGATGACCGCGCCGCCGTCCGCCGGATCCAGGGTGGCGACGCCACCGGCGACGCGGAGGCGCCCTCCTACTACACGCATTGCATTGATGGCGTGCGGATCGTGATGCTCGATTCAAAGGTGCCGGGCGAGGTGGGAGGCGCGCTGGGACCGGAGCAGCTTGCTTGGCTCGACGGGCAATTGCGGGAACGGGAGCCCGGCGGGACAATCGTTGTGCTCCATCATCCGGTGGTCGAATCGTTCGCTATCGCGAAGGTGGCCTGGCGGGATGGCTGGTTGTTGAACGACGCTGAGGCGCTGCGGGATGTGCTGCAAGGCCGACATGTGCTCAGGATTCTGGCCGGGCACGTCCACGTCGGTAGCGTCGCCGCCTTCGCCGGCACCGTCACCGCGACCGCCCCGCCGACTGTCTGGATGATCGACCCCTTGCGCGTGTCGGGCCAGGCGCGTCCCGGCGCCGGCTTCAACCTGTGCGCCGTGCGCAATGGCACGCTGATCGTCAACCCTGTGGTGGTGACGGACGGCGCCGTGTGATGCAGGGAATCTTGTAGGGGCGGACCTCCGTGTCCGCCCGCGTCCATGACCGACGCGGTTCGCAATCGGGCCAGGGCGGACATCGCCCAAAGGGCACCCGGTCCGCCCCGACGACGATTTCGCCAAGCACGCGTGGAGAACAACGAACCGATGATTCAATCACCGCGATCTTCCTTGCCACTTGACGACGATTGGCGCTTCCTGCCCGATCCCGAAGGAATCGGCGAATTCAAACTCTGGTACAAGAACGGATTGCCACGCGAAGCGCAATCCGTCCGCGTGCCCCACACCTGGAGCGTCGATCCCGCGACGGAGACGTTCGTCGGGCGCGGGTGGTATGCGCGGATGCTGGACGTGCCGGCCGCGTGGGCGGGCAAGCTCGTGCGACTGGCATTCGCCGCGATCTACCGCGACGCCGTCGTCTGGATCAATGGCATGCGCGCGGCCGATCATTACGGCTCCGGCTATACCGCCTTTGATGTTGACGCCACGCCCTACCTGCGACCAGGGGAAGAGAACCTGCTGGTCGTGGCGGCGGACAACAGCTTTAGCCATACCGCGCTCCCGTATCTGCGCCACTTCGATTGGACGAACGACGGCGGCATCATCCGCCCCGTCCATGCCATCGTCACCGGTTCCCCGGCGGTCGCCGTCGTCCAGGTGAAGGCGACGCCGAACCTCACCGGGCCGGGCACGGCCCACGGCGGCCGCGTCGACGTGCGCGCAGAGTTCACTGCTGAGCGAGACGTGGACGAGCTTCGGGTTCGCCTATCCATTGCCGGCCCGCGGGAAGAGACCCTGGTCTGGGAGGACGAGCGGCTGGTTGACGTCCGCGACGGCGTATTCACGATCGACGGCATCGCACTCCCTGACGTTCAGCTCTGGCACTTCGACCATCCCCATCTCTCCACCCTCCGGCTCTCCCTGATCCGCGATGGCGAGGAGACGGACACGGTCGAGACACGGTTCGGGTTTCGCGAGGTCCGCGTCGAGGGACCGCGCATCTTGCTCAACGGCGAGCCGGTGCGGCTGATGGGCGTCGAGTGGATGCCCGGCTCCGATCCCGCGGTCGGCATGGCCGAAGACGACGCCCGGATCGACGCCACCCTGCGGGCCATGAAGGCCGCCAACTGCGTCCTCACCCGCTTCCACTGGCAGCAGGACGAGCGGGTGCTCGACTGGTGCGACCGCCACGGCATGCTGGTCCAGGAGGAAGTGCCGCTCTGGGGCTTCCCCAAGGAACCCGGCGAGGCCGCGATGGCGATCGCGCGGCGGCAAGCGCGCGAGATGATCCGTCGCCATAGTAGCCACCCCTCCATCATCGCCTGGGGCATGGGCAACGAGCTCGATGGGCAGTCGCCGGTCACACGGGACGCCATGACCCACTTCCGCTCGTTCATCCGGGAACTCGACGACACCCGGCTGGTGAACTACGTCAGCAACACGTTCCACAAAAATCCGGCGCGCGACGCGACAGTCGTCGGCGACGTCTTGATGTGGAACGGCTACGCGGGAACCTGGATTCCTGATTTGGACATAGCCGAGATGCTGGACCGCGTGCAAACGGAGCTACCCGATCGGCCATTGGTGATCTCCGAATTCGGACTCTGCGAGCCGGCTCATCCCGGCGGCGACCCGCGCCGCGTCGCCATGCTGCGCCAGCAGATGCCGCCGATCGCCGCCTGCCGCACGGTGACCGGCGCCATCTACTTCAGCCTCAACGACTACCGCACCCACATGGGCGAGGAGGGCGAGGGTCGATTCCGCCGCCGCGTCCACGGCGTCACCGATCTGGCGGGGCAGCCGAAACCGTCCCACGCCGTGCTGCGCGAGCTCTCGGCGCCGCTGCGCGTGGTCGAGGCGCGGCGCGTCTCCGCGACATCCCTGGTCGTGACCGTGCAAGCAAACCCGCCCGAGGCGTTCCCGAGTTTTCGCCTGGCGGGGTATCGTGTGGCGGTCGGGCCGGTTGATGGACCTCCATCTGATCAAAAACATGTCGCACTGCCCGATTTGAACCCTGGTGAGGGCGCGATGGTGACGATCGACGACGGCGGGCGCGCGGGCGGGGCGGTCCGGGTCTGGATCGCTCGGCCGGACGGCGGCTACGCGGTAGATACGGTGACCACAATCGTCGTAGGGGAGGGACTTGCGCCGCAACTCCGCTCCCCATCGGCCAACGGCCGATAAGCCGCGCCAGCGGCCCGTTCGACCACACGGTTGCGGCCGCGTTCATGAGGATGAAACGGCCGGTAAACCGGCATGTCGGCCCGCGGCCGACGGGAGGGCGCAGGTCCCTCCCCTACGACGACCGACGACGCGAACGAGCTGGAAAGGTGCGGCATGAAGATTACGCGGGTGTCGACCCGCATCGTCAACGCGGTGATGCGGAATTGGATCTTCGTCAAGGTCGAGACTGACGAGGGGATCACGGGGTGGGGTGAGGCGAGCCTGGAGTGGAAGACGCGGGCGGTCGCCGGCTGCGTCGAGGATCTCGCGCCGTTGATCGTCGGGCAGGACCCGCGCCGGATCGAGCATCTCTACCAGATGATGTACCGGCACTCCTTCTTCCGCCTGGGCGTCGTCGGCATGAGCGCCCTCTCCGGGATTGAGCACGCCTGTTGGGACATTTGGGGCAAGAGTTTGGGGGTGCCGGTCTACCAGCTTCTGGGCGGGTTTGTTCGAGACACGATTCGCATCTATGACCATCTCGGCGGCGGGGAGATGAACGCCCTCTATCTCCAGGACCAACCGGAGCGGATGGCCGAGCGGGCGCGGGAGTCGGTCGATGCCGGCTACACGGCGATCAAGGCGCTGGTCGTGCCGATGACGGAGCCGCTCGACGGCGGCGCCCCGCTGCGCCACGCCGACCGCTGCATGGCCGCCATCCGGGACGCGGTCGGCGACGACGTCGACGTGATGGTCGATCTCCACGGCCGCACGACCCCGGCGATGGCGATCCAATACGGCCAGGTCCTGGCCCCGTACCGCCCGTTCTTCCTCGAGGAGCCGTGCCCGGCGGAGAATGTGGCCGGGATGGCGCAGGTGGCGAAGGCACTGCCAGGTGTCCCGATCGCGACCGGGGAGCGGCTGGTGACCCGTTTCGCCTTCCGCGAACTGTTCGAGCAGGGGGCATGCGCGGTCGTGCAGCCGGATCTCTGCCACTGTGGCGGATTGTGGGAGGCGCGCAAGATCGCGGCGATGGCCGAGACCTACTACGTCGCCATCGCGCCGCACAACCCGCTCGGCCCGATCGCGACGATGGTCAGCGTCCATTTCGGCTTCGCCACGCCGAATTTTCTCATCCAGGAGGCGATCCGGTCCGACGTGCCCTGGCGTGACGAGGTCGTGACCAACCCCGTCGCGGTAGTCGACGGATACGTCGGGCTGCCGACCCGTCCCGGTCTCGGCATCGACGTGGACGAGGAAGCCGCCGCCGCCCACCCCTTCGCCCAAGAGGTGCTGATGCAGCCCTATCACCGCGACGGCTCGGTGGCGGACTGGTGATAGACGTTAGGCGTTGGGAGAACGTTCAAGCCCCTAGCGCCTAGCGCCTAACGCCTCGTCCGCGATTTGCCGCAGCCGCGTGAGGAAGGTGGCGAGATCGTCGTCGGAGATGCTGTCGAGGACGCTCAGCATCGTCTCGAGGCGCTGCTCTTCGACCTCGCGCACCAACGCGACGCCTTCGCTGGTGATGCGGACGAGGACGGCGCGGCGGTCGCTGGGGTGGGGCGCCCGTTCGACGAGCCCGAGGTCGACCAGGCGATCGATGGCACTCGTCATCGAACTGGCCGGCGTCGACATCCCCTCGCCGATTTCGCCGATCGGCAACGCCGGTCCCTCCCGGTCGAGGATCCCGAGCGCGGAGAATTGGAGCGCCGTCAACCCGCGGTCGGACAGGCGCGACGCGATATCGTGCTGATGCACCCAGATCATCCGCTGAAAGATCTGGCCGACCGCCCGCACCACGGACCGGCGTTCCTCGCTCATGGTTGCCTCTCGTCGCTCGCGTGACCGCGTGTCGGTATTACGTCGTCGGACATGATAGCCGGGTTTTCCGGGTCGTCTGGCCAGCGCGCGGGGTTGCCTTCGATGTAGGCGCGGATGCGGTCAAGATCGCGGTCGTTGCGGATGACGTGGTCGTGGTAGTTCCGTTGCCAGAGGCGTTTGTTGAACGATGGCCAGCCGTCGACTTTGACACCGCGGATGTAGTCGTTGGTGGTCATGGATTTGAACCATTGGATGATTTGGGAGAGGGAGGGTTTTGGTTCAAATGGTGACGATGCGGTATTCGAGGGCGGGCGGACAC
>JBOGUE010000143.1:0-5393 GCA_050695955.1 Thermomicrobiales bacterium
GCCGTGAACGGCTCGCCGTCGCTCCACAGCACCCCTTCCAGCAGGTTGTAGGTGACCGTGGTGAGATCCTCGGAGAGCAGCCCATTC
The DNA here is from genome assembly GCA_050695955.1 of Thermomicrobiales bacterium. Classification (GTDB taxonomy): domain Bacteria; phylum Chloroflexota; class Chloroflexia; order Thermomicrobiales; family UBA6265; genus JBOGUF01. Next base: position 88 of record JBOGUE010000143.1, read on the forward strand.
TCGACCGAGGGCACCTCTTTGACGAGGTTCGGGATGATCGAGGCGTCGGGCAGGTAGTACATCAGCGGCTCGAGCACAAGCGAGGCGGCCAGGTAATCCTTCGTGCCGGTGGCAGTGTGCGGGCTCATGTGCGTGGCTGCCTGCCATTGGAGCAGCTTCACCTCACCTCCTCCGCCGCGCTGTAAGCCGTCGGGCGCGAGTGGTCGCGTCGCCGCCGTCTCCTGGGCAACAGCCCCCTCGACCTGGACGGCGTTCAGGATGAAGGCCGTCACCGGCAAGCCCACCCCGAGCGCCGTTGCCCACTGGATGAATTGGCGCCGGCTCAGCCGCCCCGCTTTCAATTCCTCGTACGCGGCCCACAAGGGTCCCTGGTACTTTTGGACTGCCATGACCTTCCGAACCTCCATCCAACGAACGACAAAACGACGTTCCGCCATGACCGGGACGCGACACCTATGTCACGCTGGTCCCCAACTTGTGGTAAGTGGCCGCGAGTCTACCCGGAGTAGGAAGAATGGTACAAGTGTACGTACGACAAATGTGCTGCCGAGGATTGTGCAACATGCTACGTTCGTCGGCGTGCGGATTCACCCCGGCATCATCTCACTCGATGAAAGAACGCGCGTTCTATCGTCGAAACCGACCGCGGAACGCCGCAATGCCGGCAAGGAGGAAAGCAAGCAATGCCCGTCATGACTCTTGATCCGAAGCTGCGTGCCGGATGGGAACCCGATACTCCCGTCACGGACTCCCTCCTGCGCCGATTCCTGGTCAACTGGACGACGGCGCAAGAGGCGAGCGGCATACCGAGCGGCGGCCGCGCCCTCCGGCGAGACGACCTCGCGGCGGTCGATCTCGGACGTCCCGCCGACTTCAACAATGTCGCGACGCTGCTCTCCCCGCTCTTCCCAGCAGACGTGGACGAGGTCGTGACCGCGCTCGATGACTTCTATGGTTTCTCCACCGGTGACAAGACCGGCACGGCCTATCTGTTCTGTCCCTGGCCGACGCCCGATCTCCGCCCCCACGGCTGGAACCTCCTCGGGCATCTGCCCCTCATGCTCCGTCCGGCCGGCGGCGAGTTGCCGCCACCCCCACCAGGTCTGCGGATCGAGGAGGTCCGGGACGAGGAGAGCTTGCGGGCCTTCGAGATCGCAATCGTGCGCGGCTTCTCGTCAACCGAGCCAGAAGCGCAAGCGTCGGGCACGATGTTCAGCGCGAGTACCCTGACCGACGATCGGGAGCGACGCTGGGTCGGTTGGGAGGAAGACCGGCCGGTCAGCGCCGCGGCGACCTTCGTCGCGGCGGGTATCAACGACGTCACGCTCGTCGCGACGGTGCCAGAGGCGCGGCGGCGCGGCTACGGCGCCGCCCTCACCTGGCGCGCCACCCTGGCCGATCCGACCCTGCCCTCGCTCCTCATCGCCACCGAGGAGGGACAAACCGTCTACGAGCGCATGGGCTACATGTCCCTATTCCGCTTCACCCTTTGGTCCCACGACCGATGAGTTTTGCCCGCCCGGCGAGTTCTAAAGGTAGGCGCCGAGATCGGCGCGACGATACGGACTCGTAACGGGAGATCAAACATGAGCCAGGTCATGGTGCGGTATAAGGTGAAACCCGAACAGGCCGCGCGGAACGAAGAGTTGGTGCGGTCGGTCTACGAGGAACTCCATCAGACCGCGCCCGTGGGTTTGCATTACGCCACCTTCGTCCTCGAGGATGGCGTCAGCTTTGTCCATCTGGCGTCGACCGAGACCGCGGACGGCCGAAACCCGCTGATGGACTTTGCGGCCTTCCGCGCTTTCCAGGAACAGATCGGCGACCGCTGCGATGAGCCGCCGGCGCCGGTCGGCCTGCGTGAGGTCGGTTCCTATGGCTTTTGGGGCGGCTGAGACAGTGGGCAATGGCGTTCGCGCGAGCACGTTAATCGAGTTAGAGCTGCTGGCCGCGGCCCAAGCGGGTGACGAACGCGCCTTCGGCGCGTTGACGCGGCCGCTGCAACGCGAACTCCACGTCCATTGCTACCGCATGCTCGGCTCGCTCGACGACGCCGACGACGCGCTCCAGGAGACGCTCCTCCGCGCCTGGCGGCAGCTCGTTCGCTTCGAGCCGCGCGCACCGTTTCGCGCCTGGCTCTATCGGATCGCCACCAACGTCTGCCTGACGATGCTGGCACGGCGGACACGGCGCGGTGAGGTCCCAGCAGCGGCCTTGGAGCATGACCGCGACGACGCATCGCGGCAGGAGGGCGAGCCGGTGCATCTCGACCCGTATCCTGATCGATGGCTCGACGAGCTCGGACCGGAGGCGGCGGTCGAACAGCAGGAGGGCGTCGAACTCGCCTTCGTCGCCGCGGTCCAGCTCCTGCCGCCCCGGCAACGCGCCACCCTCTTGCTGCGCGACGTCATCGGCTATACCGCGACCGAGGTAGCGGCGATGCTGGAGACGAGCGTCGCCGGGATCAACAGCGCCCTCCAGCGGGCCCGCGCGACCCTCGCCCAGGAGCGGATCGCCGCCCGGATCGCGCGTGGCCACGCCCGGACCGGCACCGCGTCCGAGCAAGCGCTCGTCCGTCGCCTGGTCGATGCCTGGCACGCCGCCGACGTCACGGCGATCGTCGCGGTCCTGACCGAGGACGCCCTGCTCACGATGCCGCCACAACCGGAGCGCTATGTGGGTCGCCACGCCATCGGGGCATTTCTCGCCACCGTGCCGGGCGGTGGCCGGCTCGATCGCTTCCGGCTCGTGCCGACGCGCGCCAACCACCAACCTGCCGTCGCCGTCTACTACCGGGACGGCGACGCCGGCGCCTATCGTTTCTACGCGGTGATGGTCCTGGCAATCGAGGGCGACGCCATCGCCTCCCTTGTGCGCTTCGCCAATCCGCATCTTTTCGAGCGGTTCGGACTGGTGTCCACGCTCGCCGGCTAGGCCATTCACCATTCCTCGCGGCGGCTCGCAATGACGGGGTTTTGCAATCAAGGCCGATGCGGGGGCACACCGTCCCCCTCGCCTCAGGCACGACGCTAGAGAGGTTACCCAGTGAACACACCCGAGGTACGCCCCGCGACGGCGGCGGATCAGCAGCGTGTGGTAGGCGCGCTCGCGCTGGCGTTTGTACGTGATCCGGTCACGCGGTGGACCTACCCCGATCCGCAAGACTTCCTGACGCACTGGCCCGATCTCGTCCGCGCCTTCGGCGGCAGGGCCTTCGAGTACGGCACGGCCTACTACGCCGGTGAGTTCGCGGGCGCCGCGCTCTGGCTCGCACCCGGTGTCCAACCCGACGACGCCCTCTTGGGCAGCGTCATCGAACGTACCGTCAGCCCGCAAAAACTCCAGGTCGTGACTCAGATCTTCAAGCAGATGGCTCAATACCACCCGGCCGAGCCGCACTGGTCCCTACCACTGATCGGCGTCGATCCCAACGAACAGGGACGCGGCTTCGGCGCGGCGCTCCTCCGCCATGGACTGGAGCGCGTCGATCGCGAGCGCCGGCCCGCCTATCTCGAGAGCACGAACTCCGCGAACATCCCGCTCTACGAACGCCACGGCTTCGAGGTACTCGGCACGATCCAGATCGAAGACGCGCCGCCACTCGTACCGATGCTTCGCCCCGCGCGGTTATCGACGATCACGTTAGGAGAAGCAAATAGCAATGAACACTTCCGATAGCCGGAAGGGCCTGCTGCTGGCCCTGATCTGCCTGGCCCAGTTCATGGTGATTCTGGACCTCGCCATCGTCAACGTCGCCCTCCCCTCCATCCAGCGCGATCTCGATCTGCGCCAGAGCACCCTCCAGTGGATCGTGACCGCCTACGGATTGCTCTTTGGTGGCTTCCTCTTGCTCGGTGGGCGGTTAGGCGACCTGTTAGGACGCCGCCGCATCTTCCTTGCCGGGCTGGCGATCTTTACCGGCGCCTCGCTCCTCGCCGGTGTGGCGCAATCGGCTGAACTCCTGATCGGCGCCCGCGCCCTCCAGGGCTTCGGGGCCGCCCTCGTGGCGCCGTCCGCCCTCTCGATCCTGGCCGTCACCTTCGCCGAAGGCGCGGAACGCAACCGGGCGCTCGGCCTCTTCGGCGCGGTCGGCGCCTCCTCCGCCTCCGTCGGCGTCATCGCCAGCGGACTCCTCACCGACGGCCCCGGCTGGCGCTGGATCTTCTTCATCAACATCCCCATCGGCCTGCTCCTGATCGCGCTCGCCGCCCGCTTCCTCCCGGCCGACGCGGTCCGCGGTGGCGCCCGCCAGTACGACGCCGCCGGCGCGAGCACGGTGACGGGCGGACTGCTCCTCCTCGTTTACGGGCTCAGCCGGGGCGTCGACCACGGCTGGACATCGGCGACGACGCTCGCCCTCTTCGCCGCCGCCGCCGTCCTGCTCGTCGCCTTCGTCCGGGTCGAATCGCGGACCCGTGCCCCGCTCCTGCCGGGCGCGGCTCTGCGCAACCGGACGATGGTCGCCGCCGACCTGGCCGCGTTCTTCCTCTTCGGCGCCTTCTTCTCCTTCATCTTCCTCGGCACCCTCCTCATGCAGCAGCGCCTCGGCTACTCCCCGACCCGCACCGGCCTCGCCTGGCTTGCGACCTCCCTGACGGGGTTCGTCGCGGCCGGCGTCGCCGGTGTGCGCCTGGTGGCGGTGATCGGCGTGCGTCGGCTCTTGGTCGTCGGGATGTCGTTGCTTGCTGTGGGCGTCGCCTGGCTGACGCGCCTCTCGCCGGGAGCGAACTACGCGACGGACCTGCTGCCCGCGCTCCTTCTGGTGGGCATCGCCATCGGCCTCACCGGGCCGGCGGTTCAGATCGGCGCGCTCTCCGGCGTTCGCGGTCCCCAGGTCGGGCTCGCCTCCGGACTCGTCGAGACGATGCGCGAGATCGGCGGCGCGGTCGGCCTCGCTGTCGTCGCCACAGTCCTCGTCTCTCGCACCAACGATGCGCGCGGGATCGCGGATCCGACCGCGCGTGAGGCCGCCGCCTTCGACGGCTTCCAGTCCGCCTTCATCGTCATCGCCGCCTTGGCCGCCCTCGGCGCATTCATCGCCAGTATCGCCTTCCCGGATGCGGTCCAAGGCGCCCCGGTATCGTCCAGCGACGATAGGGGCATGTTGCCCGAGGCCAGCTCAGCCGACTGACATTGTCGGCCCCCTCCAACCCCCCCAATCCTTGGGGGTTGGGGGGGCCAGGGCAATTGCATCTCAAGCAACAGAGGGCGCATCGGTTGTGTTTGTCCATGGAGCGCGGCCGATATCGGCCGTTACGGTGCCGAACCGCTTCGTTCCGCGCCCGAAAACCCAGGCAACCCTCGCG
>JBOGUE010000144.1:0-6293 GCA_050695955.1 Thermomicrobiales bacterium
TGAGCATTTTCAAGCAGATCGACCGTAAAGACGTGGTCGATCACGACCGGCAGCCCTCCTGACAGGTGAAAGACCTGCCATTCTCCACCGTTAGTGAGCATCACCCATTCAACACCCTCGTTGACGGCGTACATCTCGACCTGCCGAAGCTGCTTGGCACCGAGCTTTGTGCCAATCCGCTTAACTTCAATGAAGGCGATCAAGTCGCCGTCTATGCGAACTCCGTAATCGGCAAACTCACCTTTGACCTGATATTCGGTTGTTAGATCCACGAACTTGTCGAAGCCTAAAGCGTCGCAGAGGAAATCGGTCACCAGGAGGCGCGTATCCCCCTCGTTCGCCCCGCGGGCATGCATGTCGGCAAGAGGTTTGGAGAACCGGCGGATTTGTGTCTTGAGTCGCTCCCGAACGTCATTCTCCCACTTCGGGATTGATCCTCTGGACGTGCGTCGTTCGCCGGTGGCTACAGCGCCATCCTCTTGAACAGACGTTTCATTCAGCATCGCGCTGGATTCGCTTACCTCACTCACAACGCCCTCCCTAAACGAGGTCGGAGTCGAGGCAGAGCTTCATTCCGCCCGCCGATCCAACCCATGCAATGCCACGATCACGGGACATGTCTCCTGCCCCGCCAGTCGCCTTGATGTGATCTTGACTCCAGAGGAGTCGCCAGAAGTCGATAACAAGAATATAACACTCAAAGGAAGATTGTTGATGCGGAACGTCGCGGGAGATCCCAATACCGGAGATGGTCTCTGTTCCGTGCCTTTCACTCGCAACCAGATCGGTTCGGGGCACCATCGAGATCGCCGGCACCCTCTACGGCGTCAGCATGCGCGACGACGGGGTGTCGCAGGTATGCTCGACGAGGCAGTGGTACGCTAAATCCATGGAACTGGACCTGGATATTCGCTTCACCATCTGCTTCTGCGTTTGCGGCGATCTGGTGCTGCTGCTCCACCGGCGCAAGCCGCCGCATCAATCCCGGTGGAACGGGATCGGGGGGAAGATCGAGCCGGGCGAATCCCCGCGCGCCGGCGTGCGCCGCGAGGTCGCCGAGGAGGCCGGGATCGATCTCGCGCGTGCTGCCGGCGTTCGCTTTGCCGGCGTCGTCTCCTGGCGGTTCACCGACCGTCCAACCATCCCACCTACGGGCATGTACGCCTTCGTCGCCACGTTTGACGAAGACTGGCCGGTATGGACAGGCCGCCGACCAACGCCGGAAGGTGATGTGGCTTGGCAAACTATCTCGTGGGCGTGCGATCCCGCGAACGCCTTGGTCGTGGAGAACATTCCCCATTTCCTGCCGGCGATGCTGCGTCCGGGTACCCCCATGCTCCACGCCTGCACCTATGAAGACGGCAAGCTGCTCGGCGTCGAGGTTCAGGCGTTGCCGGCGGAGACGTCCTTGTAGGTGCGGGGCATGTCACCTGTCCGATGATCCCGGTTCCCACCCGACCTCCTGCGACCAGTCGCTGGCCTCGGCCATCACCGACCAGATGAAGGGGTCCTTGGCGTCCACGTAGCCTTGGCGGTCGTGGCGGTAGCGCTCCGCCAGGTCGTATTTGACTGCGGCGTATTGGTTTGCGATTTCGGGGGAGGCGCGCAGGTAGTCGCGGAAGAGGAGGGCGAACTGCTCGCTCCAACTGCCGTGCTGGCGGACGTGGATGTGGGTGCGCGGCGTGCCCGGCGCCTCCCGAAAGTAGCGTTTGGTGCGGTCGGGGTTGTCGGATCGCCAAACGTAGCCGAGCCGTTCCAGCGGGTCGCGGAAGGGCGCGACCGGTTCCAAGGAGGCCACCGAGATCTGGAGGTCGATGATCGGCTTTGCCGCCAATCCCGGTATCGCGGTCGAACCGATGTGATCGATCCGTACCGCCACGTCGCCGAGCGCCCGCCGCATTGCTGCCGCCAGTTCCCGAAAGCGCGCCGGCCACTCGGGCGCGTAGGGCATCACGACGATTGGATCGCCGCCGCCATCCAACCAGGCCATCGGATTCATTCTCTCCGCGTGCGCTTAGCTGATAGCTGATAGCTGATAGCTGACAGCTTCGCTCGGCAACGCCTGCTCGGTCGCGCCGTCGAAGAGGTGGATCCGCTCCTGGTCGAAGTCGATCCAAATCGGGTCGTCGGAGTTGGCGCGGAAGTCGGGGTCGGTGCTGGCGACGATGTTTACGTCGCCGAGCAGGACGTGGACGTAGGTGATGTCGCCCGTCGGCTCGACCGTGTAGATGCGGCCGGGGATCGCGCCGGGCCGCTCCTGGCGGGAGAGGGCGACATTGTTGTGGCGCACGCCCAGTGCCACCTCGCCGCCGCTCGCCAGCACCCGTCGCCCGTTCGCCTGGGAGAGGGTGTAGCGCCAGCCGCCCGCGCCTTCCAGCGCGACGTCGTTGCCGGCGCTGACGACCTTCGCCCGCAACAGGTTCATCGCTGGGCTGCCGACGAACCCGGCCACGAACATGTTGACCGGGTGGTTGTAGATCACGTCCGGCGTGTCGTACTGCTGGAGCAAGCCCAGATTCATCACCGCGATCCGGTCCGCCATCGTCACCGCCTCGAGTTGGTCGTGCGTGACGTAGACGACGGTGGCGTTGATATCCTTGTGAAACCGCTTGATCTCGGCCCGCATCTGGACCCGCAGCTTGGCGTCGAGGTTACTCAGCGGCTCGTCCATCAGGAAGACCCGCGGGTTGCGCACCAGCGCCCGGCCGAGGGCGACGCGCTGCTGCTGCCCGCCGGAAAGCTCGCGCGGGCGGCGTTGCAGCAAGGGCTCGATGCTGAGCATCCTGGCCGCTTGCTGTACCCGCTGCTCGATCTCTCCCTTGCCCACCTTGCGCATCTGCAGGGGGAAGGCGAGGTTCTTGAAGACCGACTTGTTCGGGTAGAGGGCGTAGTTCTGGAAGACCATCGCGATGTCGCGGTCCTTCGGGTCGAGGTCATTGACGAGGCGGCCGCCGATGCTGATGTCGCCGTCGGTCAGCTCGATCAAGCCGGCGATCATGTTCAGCGTCGTCGTCTTGCCGCACCCCGACGGCCCAACCAAGGCGACGAACTCCCCATCCTTGATCGTCAGCGACACGTTGTCGACCGCGACCACCGATCCGTAGGTCTTGACGACGTTTTCGAGCCTGACATCTGCCATGACGGTCTCCTGAAAAGGCGTTAGGCGTTAGGCGTTAGGGGTGACGACGGGCCGCGTGCAGGCTGGGCGCGTTGGCTCTTCATTAATCCATGTAAGAGGCGTGCGACCTCTGTCGTCTGTGCCAACAGTTGCTTGAGCAACTGGGAATCGATATAGGCGAGACGCTGGGCCAGATAGAGGTGCGTTTCGAGTTCGCAAAGTGATCCATATGCGATTCCCAAGTATCGGGGGTATTCGGCATTACCCCCTCGTCCCTTCCCTTCCGCGACATTTGCAGGAATGGATACCGCGGCCCGACGGAGTTGACTTGTGAGGCCATACAATTCTTCCTTGGGCCAGTTACGCGAAGCGTCATACACGTTTACAGCCAAATCCATCGCCTTCTGCCAAGCCATCACCCCACGATAGCTAGGCACTGCAACTCGCTCCTCGCCCCGATCCTTCACCCGTCCGTCCTCCCCTAACGCCTAACGCCTAACGCCTCGATCACGTCTTGATCGCCCCCTCCGTCAGGGCGCGCACGAAGTACTTCTGCAATATCAAGAACAAGACGACGACGGGGACGCTCATGATGAAGGCGGCGGCCATGAGGCCGGGCCAGTTGCTGACGTACTCGGTGAAGAAGCGTTGGAGGCCGACGGGCATCGTCAGGTCGCTCTCTTTGTTGAGGAAGACCAGGGCGTAGACGTACTCGTTCCAGGCGAGGATGAAGGCGTAGATCGCGGTGGCGATGATTCCCGGCGAGGAGAGGGGCATCACCACCCGCCAAAAGGCCTGGAAGCGCGAGGCGCCGTCGATCCGCGCCGCCTGCTCTAACTCGATCGGGATGTTGTCATAAAACCCTTTGAGCAGCCAGATTGAGAGCGGCAGGCCAAAGGTCAGGTACGTGAGGATGAGCGACCAGTGCGTGTTTACCAACCCCATCCACCGCATCAGGATGAAGAGCGGCATCAGGAAGACGACCGCCGGGAACATGTTGCGCACCAGCACCGAGAAGAAGAGGAGATCGCGGCCGGGGAAGCGGAAGCGCGAGAAGGCGTAGGCGGCCGGCACCGCCACCAGCACCCCCAGGATCGTCGTCGCCGTCGAGACCCAGAGGCTGTTGACCAGGTAGCGCAGGAAGTCCTTGCCGATCTCGCTGCTGGGCGAGAGGAGTTCCGTGTAGTTGTTGAAGGTGATATTGCTCGGGATCCACTCGGGTGGTTGCTGCAACGCCGCGAACTGCGTCTTCAGCGAGGTCGAGAGCATCCACACCATCGGCACGACGCTGAAGATGAGCAGGCCCACCAGGAAGACCCAGCCCAGCACGCCCCACGCATCGAAGCGCCGTCGCCGTGGACGAGCGGACGCTCGATCGGCCCGAGCGGTGCTGGCGGCCCTGGCGGAGGTCGCGGTCAACTCCCGGTTCATGCGGGCCTCCTTTTATCGCCACGCGTCAGCGCCCTCACGTAAAAGTACCCGAGCGACATCATCACGACGAAGAGGATGACCGAGTAGGCGGAGGCGAGCCCGAAGCGGGTCCGCCCGAAGGCAATCTGGTAGATCTCGGTGATCCAGATCTCGGAGGCGCCGGCCGGTCCGCCGCCGGTCATGATCCAAACCGTGGTGAACGAATTGAGGTTGGCCACCAGCAGCAGGAGGCTGGTGATCAGGATCACGCCCTTCAGGTGCGGCACGGTGACGTGCCAGAAGCGGCTCCACGTCCCAGCGCCGTCGATCATCGCTGCCCGGTGGAGCTGTTCCGGCACGGTTTGCAACCCGGCCAGCAGCATGATCATGGCGAAGGGGAACTCCTTCCAGACATTCGCCACGATCAGTGAGCCCATCACCCGGTCGACCGAGTCGAGGAAGATGATCCGCTCGTCGATGATGTTCATCCGCAACAGCATGCCGCTGATCAGTCCGAAATCGCTGTGATAGAGCCAGCGCCAGATGTAGCCGGCGGAGACGGCGCTGATGACGTAGGGGATGAGCAGGATGCCGCGCACGATGCCGCGGCCGATGAACTCGCGTTGCACGACCAGCGCCGCCGCGAAGCCGATGGCGAAGGCGAAGAAGGTCGAGAAGACCGTCCAGACGAGGGTGTTCTGGGTGACATCGCGAAAACTCTCGCTGCGCAGGATGCGTTCGTAGTTGTCGAGGCCGACCCAGATCTTGTCGGCCATCGCCAGGCTGGGCGGGGTATTGAAGAAACCGAGGTAGACGGTGTAGTAGATCGGGTAGCCAATGACGGCGAGCATCACCAGCAGGGCTGGTGCGACGTAGAGGTAATCGGCCCAATGCCGGCCGATGTCGCGCAGCAGCCCCTTCTTCCGCCGGGTTGCTAGAGCGCGGGCATCGGGCGCCACCCGCGATGTCGTTACCGCCATAAGCTGGACGCCCTTCCTTGAGCTTGGAGCCTGGTCCTCGATCCCGGTACACCGGTCAACCAATGGGTGAGGGTGGCATGAAACCAAGCCCGGCCCGGCTTGTCAAGGCGCAAGACGCGGGGCGGGTCTTGGTGTCGACTTTGTCTCTAGCGACGCTCTTCCCATACGCAGCACGCCAACCGCGGTCAGCCACAACACCATCGCACTCCCGGTCATTGGGATCGCCATCCATACGCTTGCCCGGCCAATGTCCCGTGTTTCGGATACGGCGATCATCACCACCAATGGGATCAGCATCATCAGTGCGCCCGTCGCGTAATACAGCCGCACCTTGAACAGCGCCGCCAATGGCAGAAAGTGCGCGCCCACGATGAAAGCGATCACCGGCGGTATGTACTCGGTACGATCGATCGAGACACAGATGATAATCGTGAGGGCTATCGCCGCTCCTTGGGCGAGGAAGACGAGATTGAACAACCGGCCCGTCCGTCGCTCGTCCGCCTGGCGCTCCGGGTCGTCGTTGGGGAAGTGCACGTGCACTTGCGGCGCGGCTCGCCAGAGCGCCAGCGAGAGAACGAGCAGCGCGATCGTCATCGCCACGACACAGGCGATGGCGACTGCTGTCTGCATCGTGCTCGCGCTGACCGCTGACGCCGCGCCCAAGGCCCACACCGCGCCGAATCCCGTCATAAAGAGCGCGCCGGTAGCGTATCCTCGTCCGACCGAAGGCGCCATGATCGAGGATGTCTCGTCCATCCGTGCATGTGCAGTCATCGTTGCATGAT
>JBOGUE010000145.1:0-11362 GCA_050695955.1 Thermomicrobiales bacterium
CTTCGACGATCGCCTTGACGTCGAGATGTCCTGGAAACGCGGCGCCGTCGATCTGTCGATAGCCCGGCCCGACGTTGACCTCGATTGACGTCAGGTCGAGTGCGGCCGCCCGCCGCACCAGGTGATCGAACGGCATCGGCTCGACGCCGATCAACGAGGCAAATCCGATTTTCACCCATCCCCCTTTCCCGCGAACACGATTCGCGCGGCATTCTCCCACTCTCCCGCGCTTTGCGAAACTGCCTCAATGGGAATTGACAACCCGCGTCCCGGCTGATACGGTCTGTCGAGACAATCAAAGAACCAGGCGATGATGAGGACGAGTACCTGGCTGGATCGGGGCAGAGAACCGCGGACGCTGCGAAGCGGGACCGGGAACGCCAAGGAAAAAGACCTCGGAGCCTTGCCCCAAACGACCCGGGCGACCGGGCCTAGTAGGCGGCAACGGGCGGCCACACGGCCAATCGGCTCCCGTTACAGAGCTGCCGCATCGCGCGACGACGCGCCGTGCGGAAAAGGCCGCCGATCCTGAACGGCGGCGAAGTGGGGTGGTACCACGAGCTAGACACCGCTCGTCCCCAACAGGGGGCCAGCGGTGCTGTTGTTTAATCCGCCGGTCGCCAGCGCGGGTGTCGCGTTCCGCATCTATCGCGGGAGGTGACCATGCACCCGGTCCAATTAGCTCTTCGCATGCCTCGGCATCCTTGCGGCCATCTCCGGCGCCGCATCCACGCGCACGTCCTCTGCTCTAAGCTCTAGGCGTCCCGGCCTATTGCCGGCGGCGCCGCCCGCAACCTCCGCTCAGTCCTCTGCTTCTCTCGTTGACCATGACTCTCGGACGCCTGCGTCCGGTTTCGTGGAGGCAGGTCACTTGCCATCGGGGCGATGCCTGCCTCCAACGATATTCGTTTCGTACCACCACATAAGGAGTGAATCATGCGCTCGTTTCCCACCACCACGACCTTTTCCGGCAGCTTCACCGCTCTCATCACCCCGTTTCGCAATGGTGAGATTGACGAACCGGCGCTACGTCGCCTCGTCGACTTCCAAATTGACAACGGCACCTCTGGCCTCGTTCCCTGCGGCACGACCGGCGAGTCGGTGACGATGACGCACACCGAGCATGCTCGCGTCGTCGAAACGGTCATCGATCAGGCCGCGGGGCGGATACCCGTCATTGCTGGCACCGGCACGAACAACACGCGGATCACCATCGAGCAGACACGCCACGCTCAGTCAGCCGGAGCAGCCGCCGCGTTGGTCGTTGTGCCCTACTACAACAAGCCGACCCAGGAAGGGCTCTATCGTCACTATGCCGCGATCGCGGAGGCGTCCGACTTGCCGCTAATCCTCTACAACGTGCCCGGCCGCACCGGTATCAACATGCAGCCAGACACCATCCTGCGCTTGGCCGAGATTCCCCCCGTCGTCGGAGTCAAAGAGGCGAGCGGATCGCTCGACCAGGTCAGCGAGATCGTCATCGGGGCGCCAGGCGACTTCGCCGTCCTCTCTGGCGACGATTCGCTAACGCTGCCGATCATGAGTGTCGGCGGACGCGGGGTCATCTCAGTCGTCTCCAACATCGCGCCTCGACCGGTCGCCGACTTGACCGCGGCAGTGTTGCGCGGCGACTTTGGGACCGCCCGCGCCGTCCACGCCCGCCTCTTCGACCTCTGCCGGGCGATGTTCATTGAGAACAACCCGACCGCTGTCAAGACCGCCGCTGGCATCCTTGGTCTCTGTACCGACGAGGTCCGCCTGCCGCTCACGGCAATGTCAGATCCCAACCGCCGACGACTGGAAGCGGCGCTCCGTGCGTTTGGTCTGACGTCCGCCGCGGCCGCATAGTCTTGCCCGTTCGTCCGGCGCAGGTCCCTCCCCTACGGAACGACGGAGGCAATCGATGCCCACTCACATCGCAATCGCCGGCATCCTCGGCCGGATGGGGCAGGAAATCTCGGCGGCGGGCCGCACCGTCGACGAGGTGAAGATCGTCGCGGGTGTCGTGCGCCCGGGCACGCTCTCCCGGCTGAACGGCAATCGGCCGGACGTTTCGCTTGTGGAACACGTCGAGGAGATTTTGCCAGCGATCGACGTCCTCATCGACTTCACGAACCCGGCTGCGACCGTTGCCCACGCTCGGGCGTGTGCTGCCGCGCGAACGCCATTCGTCAGCGGCGTCACCGGTCTGGCTCCAGATCAGGTCGAAGCACTACACGAAGTCGCCGGCGTCATTCCCGTCTTTCACGCACGGAACATGAGCATCGGACTCAATGCGCTCCTTGGCATACTGCCAAGCTTGGTGCGGGCCCTCGACGGTTACGACGTCGAAATCGTGGAGACCCACCACCGGCATAAGGCGGACGCGCCGTCCGGGACCGCCCTCGCCCTGGCAGAGGCGATCCTCTCAGTACGCGATGCAAACCTCGACGATTTGGCAGTCTACGGCCGCCATGGGGTCGCGCCGCGCGCGGCCGCGGAGATCGGCATCCATGCGGTGCGCGCGGGCGGCAACAGCGGCGAGCACGTCGTCCTCCTTGCCGACGAAGGGGAGGAACTCCGTGTCGTTCACCGCGCCCTTAGCCGTCGCACCTTTGCCAATGGTGCGCTGCGTGCGGCGCGCTTCGTCGCAGGCAGGGAGCCGGGATTCTATGCAATGGCCGACCTGTCGATAGCCTCTTGATTGTTCGGACGTCGGACTATTTCACCTAGTTGCGAGGTACAGTACAATGCCAGGGACACGGTGTGGTTCCTCGCGAAGCGGAAGGGATATCTGCAGGTGGGCGGCACGCCATCGCGCCATTCGGGGGCGGACCGCAACGGCTGTTCGATATGGACGCGGGGCGCCGGTTTGCAACACTACAATCCGGGCATGATCGGGCGCGCATCCTGCCCAGCGCGGTCGGCTTGAACCCCGATCGCCGAAAGGACAGCAGATGAGCGACCTGATTCGCGTGCTGATTGTCGGCCGGGAGACATTGTTCCGGCGAGGGCTGGCCGCGGTCCTGGACGGTGACTCGCTGATTGAAGTCATCGGGTCCGCCGCGACCGCGGCCGAGGGCTATCGGCTCGCCGATGATCTCCTCCCGGACGTCATTCTATTGGGCACGACCCTTGCTGATTCGCCGGGTCTTTCCGCCGCTTCTGAAATGCGGCGACGATTTCCGGCGATCAACACCATCGTCGTATCGCCGCACGAAAGTGACGACGAGCTCTTCGAAGCGATCCGCGCCGGCGCCTCCGCGTACTGCGACCAAGACACCGCCGAGGAAAAACTCATTTCGCTCATCCGCCGATCCGCGACCGGTGAATACGTGATCAACGAGCAACTGCTCGAAAAGCCGTACGTTGCCGCCCGCGTCCTCGAACAGTTCCGCGCCGCCAGCCTGACAGGCCTCGCGCCGACCAGCGCCTTTGCACCGTTGACCGACCGTGAGCTCGAAATCCTGCGCAAGGTCAGTGATGGCATGACCAACGCCGAAATCGGCTACGCGCTCGGCATCAGCGCCCAAACCGTCAAGAACCACGTCACCTCGATTCTGCGCAAGCTGGCGGTCAATGACCGCACGCAGGCGGTCGTCACGGCGCTCCGCCGCGGCTGGCTCACGATCGACGACGACGGCCGCGGTTCGAGTATCACTGGAGCTCCGATCACGCCGAGTCCGCCGCCCGCCGCGCCCGCCGCCGCGACGAGTGAACGCTCCGGCAAGAGCTAAGTCCCTCGTTGGCCGCACGCGCGGCGCGACGCCGCGTTTTTCGAATCGCTCGCGGGCCGGCCGCCGTCGTTGACGGCCGCGTCGGTAAGCCCTTTGCCGCCTCGTCAACTCCCGGTACAATGCTGCCACTTCTCGACTGGTGAACTGGCAATCGGGACGTGCCCGATGGGTCGGCACGTTGATCATCGCGAAGGCTGGAGAACGTCACCATGGTCCTCAGCAGCTACGTTGGGGCGCGCGTGCGCCGCAAGGAAGATCCCCGGCTGATCACCGGTTCCTCGACATACGTCGACGACCTACACCTATCCGGGATGCTCCACGTGGCCATCGTGCGCAGCCCGTATGCCCATGCCCGGATCAACGGTATCGACGCCGAGGATGCGCTGGTATTGCCCGGCGTCGTCGCGGTCTATACGGCAGATGACCTCAAGCGCATCTTCAAACACCAACCGGACACGGCCGGCGCCAGCGAGACCGGCGAGCAGGCCAACGAGGAAGCAGCGGCCGACCAGGGAATCCCGGTGCCGGACGTGCCGCCGCTCGCCGTCGGCAAAGTGCGCTACATCGGCGAGGGGATCGCGGCTGTCGTCGCCACTTCGACAGCGGTCGCGCGCGACGCCGCTGACGCCGTTCAGGTCGACTTTGAGCCGCTGGACGCGGTTACTAATCCGTACGCGGCGATGGAGGACGGCGCCCCGATCCTCTACGATGAGGTCAAGAACAATGTGAGCGTGATTGAGGAGACCGTTCACGGGGACGTCGATGCGGCGCTGGCGGATGCCAAGATCTCGGTGAAGACCCGCATCCGAGCCAACCGCGTCTTTCCCCTGCCGATCGAACCTCGCGGCTGCGTGGCCGCGCCTGACCCGATCACGCGCGGCATGACGATGTGGAGCTCAACCCAAGCGCCGCACTGGAATCGCAAGGACATTGCGCAA
The DNA here is from genome assembly GCA_050695955.1 of Thermomicrobiales bacterium. GTDB lineage: Bacteria > Chloroflexota > Chloroflexia > Thermomicrobiales > UBA6265 > JBOGUF01. The sequence continues at coordinate 4,655 of JBOGUE010000145.1, forward strand.
GCACTTGGTTTGAGCGAGAGCCAAGTACGGTTCATCGCACCGGAGGTCGGTGGCGCCTTCGGTTGCAAGATCGGCACCTACCCGGAGGAGTTCGTCGTCGCCGCGATCGCCTTCGACCGGAAGAAGCCGGTAAAGTGGATCGAGACGCGCAGCGAGAACCTGCTCGCCACGAACCACGGCCGCAATCAATGGGCCGATTTCGAGGCGGCGGCGGATGAGCGCGGCAAGATCACCGGCCTGCGGGCACGGGTCGTCCTCGACTCCGGCGCTTACCCAAAGGCGCTCGACCTGGCCTGGGCAACCTGGGTGATGTCGACCGGTCCCTACGACATCCCGAACCTCGACTACCGGGTCACCGGGGTCTACACCAACACGATGGCGAACGGCGCCTATCGCGGCGCCGGTCGCCCGGAAGCTGCCTACTATTTGGAGCGCATGGTGGACCTTGTCGCCGACGAAGGCGGACTGGATCCTGCCGCGGTTCGCCGCATCAACTTCATCACACCCGACAAGTTCCCCTACACCACCCTCTCCGGCGAGTCCTATGACTCCGGCGAGTACGAGAAGGCGCTCGACAAGGCGCTCGACGCCGCGGGGTACGCCAACCTGCGCCAGGAACAGGAATCGGCGCGGCAACAAGGCCGGTACATCGGCGTCGGCATCGCGTCGTACGTCGAGATCTGCGGCTTCGGACCATACGACAGCACCACGGTGCGCGTCGAGCCGACCGGTGCGGTTTCCATCTTTACTGGCATCTCGCCGCACGGGCAGGGCCAAGAGACGACCTTCGCGCAGCTCACTGCCGACCACCTCGGGGCCGACTTCGAATCGATCGTCGTCCACCACGGTGACACGGCGAACAACCCGATGGGCAACGGCACAATGGGGAGTCGCGGCCTCGTCGTCGGTGGCAGTGCGTTGATGCTCTCACTCAAGAAGCTGAACGATAAGTCGAAGCGGATCGCGGCTCACTTGCTGGAGGCGGCGCTGGACGACGTCGAGTTGGCCGAGGGCACGTATCGGGTCAAAGGTGTGCCGACTGGCGGACTCTCGCTGGCAGATATTGCCGACAAGGCGTACAGCGGCGACCTCCCAGACGAGATCGACGTCGGCCTGGAGACGACCGATTTTTTCAAACCGGCCGACGAGACGTTCCCCTTCGGCACGCACGTCGTCGTGGTCGAGGTCTTCCCGGAGACAGGCGAGGTCAAGATCCTCAAGTACGTCTCGGTCGACGACTGCGGGGTAATCATCAGCCCGATGCTGGTCGAGGGGCAGGTCCATGGCGGATTGGCGCAGGGGATCGGTCAGGCCCTCTTCGAGGAGGCGATCTACGATGACGGCGGCGAATTGCTGACCGGCACGCTCAACGATTACGCGGTGCCGAAGGCCGCGAGCTTCCCCGCGTTCGAAACGCACCACACTGAGACCAAGACCCACCTCAATCCGCTCGGCGCCAAGGGCATCGGCGAAGCGGCGACGATCGGCTCGACGCCGGCCATCGCCAATGCCGTCATCGACGCGCTCTCGGCCTTCGGCATCACCCACCTCGACTTGCCATTCTCGGCCGAAAAGGTCTGGCGAGCAATCAACGCAGCGCAGGGTCAGACCGCCAGCGCGGCTGACTGAGCGACTGCTGCACGACAATGGCGGCGCCGGGCGGGGTGGCATCCCGCCCCGCCATTTGCACGGCGTCGTCCTGGGGTACACTCGGGGCGGCACTGACCGAGGCGAGGAGGACGCCATGCTCACCCGCCAGAAGAATTATGAAAAGCTGGCCGCCGTGGACATGGAGAGCCGTTGGGAAATCCATAAGGGCGAACCGCGGGAAAAGCCGTCGATGAGCTATCGAAACAGCTTTGCTTTGGTCTATCTCGGCCACCAACTGCTCAACCAACTCAATCAAGCCGTCTTTCAAGTGCGGATCAATATCGGCCACGTCAGTCGGGGCGATACCACGTACTACGTTCCTGATGTCTTCGTTCTGCCTGCCACCATGCTAGGTCCAGATCGAGATCGACCGGATGTGCTCGAGGTCTACAGCGATCCGCTTCCACTCGTCGTCGAAGTATGGTCGCCGTCAACTGGCAGCTACGACCGCGACGCCAAACTTCCTGAGTATCGGCGACGTGGGGACGTCGAAATCTGGCGACTCCACCCCTTCGATCGCAGCCTCACCGCCTGGCGGCGGCAGCCGAACGGGAGCTACACCGAAACCGTCTACCACGGCGGGACGGTGCAACCGTCAGCGCTGCCCAATGTCACCATCGACCTCGACGCGCTTTTCGGCGCTCCCTAGGCCGGGCGCCCATCTCCGCCCGGCCATCAGCACGTCCGCCAAGCGATGACCAAATCGGCAGGACGGCGAGCAACGCGTGCGCCGGGCGCGGAATCGTTCAAGCGGCCGTGCCCAGCGCTCCTTTCGCGTATGGTGACGGCCGCTCATACCAAAGCCCATAGATCCAACGACCATGTCTGAACCAACCGAAAAAGCAAAGCCCCAGCCAGAGGGCGCCATGCGTGTGCAATTGCAGCAACAGGGCGGGGGTCGTACGGTTCATCATGGCTCAATCGTTCTGTGAACCTTGGGCGGGGTCACGACATCGCAACTCGTCGCTGCATTGCAGGACCTGGGAGCCGACGAAATCATCCCGAGCCGCGAGTCGGGGCGTGCCGACATTGCACTATCGCGTGCAACGCGATGGGTCGAGTTGAGACCACCTTCGGGCGTGTCGGGTCGGTTCAGTAAGAGCTTCTACTTTGATCCACAGCAACCACGCGAGTCATGGCGCTTCGATATAGAGAACTTGTCCGGGTACAATCTGCTCGATTGAGTGAGCCTCAATCCGATCCACTCTGGATACGCGTGTAGTGTGGACGAACGGGTAAGCGATCGCGAGCAACCGATGGCACAAACGCAAGCTGTTGTGGCCGAACAGACCAGCCGGAATCGCTTTTGGCAGCCGGCCCCGACGCCAATACGTCTCATCGAGATGACCGTTCGCTTACAGATTGGCGAGTCTGGTGGCGCCGACATCGGAATAAGCTCGGAATACGAACTGGACCCTCCGGGGCCCTGGGATGAAGCGGTGCATCAGCGCGTCCTCGATGGGGTCCATCGAGGCTTGGCACAGGTCGGTGCATCGCTTCCCAATGGCGGTATCGACATACGAATTACCGAGCTCCACGTATCGCCACCCCTTGAATCGTCGAGTGATTCCGATGATATACGGCGAGTCGGTGAGATGTTGGAGTCGCAAACCGCCTCTACAGTCGCCGCGCTCTGGTCCGGTGTACTGAGCCTCGGTGCCTCCGCGGCCTGAGTCAAAATACGGTCCGACGACCCGGACCTACCCGCCGCTCCTTTCGCGTATGATGACGGCCGCTCAATCGGGTGCGTGGGGCGCCCGTACATTGGTGGGCTGTCAAGATGTCGACGAAGACCCTCGTATCCAAGTCTGAGCGCCTTGCAGAACGCAAGGCCGAGGTCGCCGCGCAGCATGACGCGGCGGCGGAGAAGCAGGCGAAGCGCGGCAAGCGTGGCGCGCGGGAACGCGTGCTGGCGCTACTCGACGAGGGGTCGTTCCGGGAGCTTGACCCCTTCGTGCAGCACCGGGCGACGCAGTTTGGGATGGGCCGGAGTAAGCCATTCGGCGACGGCGTCGTGACCGGGTTCGGCGAGATCGACGGGCGGAAGGTGGCGCTCTTTTCGCAGGACTTCACCGTCTTCGGCGGCTCGCTAGGCGAAGCGTTCGCCGAGAAGGTCGTCAAGCTGATGGACCTGGCCGAGCGCTATGGCGTCCCAGTCATCGGCATCAACGACTCTGCCGGCGCCCGCATCCAAGAGGGGGTCGAGGGACTCGCCGGGTATGGCGACGTCTTTTTCCGTAACGTGCGGGCCTCCGGCGTCATCCCGCAGCTTTCGGTCATCGCCGGACCATGTGCCGGCGGGGCAGTCTACTCGCCGGCGATGACCGACTTCGTCTTCATGGTCGCCGGCACGAGCCAGATGTTCATCACCGGCCCAGACGTGATCAAGACGGTCACCGGCGAAGAGGTGACGCACGAAGAACTCGGCGGAGCCGACACCCACAATCGCATCAGCGGCGTCGCTCACTTCGAGGCGACCGATGAGGAGGACCTCGTTGATCAGGTCCGCACACTCCTCTCCTTCATCCCGTCGAACAATCTGGACGATCCGCCCCGGTTCAATCCGACCGACGCCCCCGACCGGGCGGAGCCCGACCTCGACGCGCTCGTGCCGGAACAGAGTGCGAAGCCGTACGACATGCACGACGTACTCGCCGCGATCCTCGACGACGGCGACTTCTTCGAGGTCCAAGCCCAGCACGCGGGGAATATCTTGTGCGGGTTCGGCCGGCTCGATGGCCAGAGCGTTGGCATCGTCGCCAACCAACCGAAGGTCCTCGCCGGGACGCTCGACATCGACGCCAGCGTCAAAGCCGCGCGCTTCGTTCGATTCTGCGATGCCTTCAACATCCCCCTTGTGACCTTCGTCGACGTCCCCGGCTTCCTGCCGGGCACCGACCAGGAATACCGGGGAATCATTCGGCATGGCTCGAAGCTTCTCTATGCGTTCGCCGAGGCGACGGTGCCGAAGGTGACCGTGATCACGCGCAAGGCGTACGGCGGGGCATACGTGGTGATGTGCTCGAAGCACATTGGCGCCGACTTCAACGTCGCCTGGCCGACCGGGGAAATCGCGGTCATGGGGCCGGAAGCGGCCGTCGGCCTCATCTTCCGCCGGGACATTGCCCACGCCGACGATCCTATAGTTCGCCGCGAGGAGCTGGTCCGCGAATATGAAGAACTTTTCGCCAGTCCATACCAAGCGGCGTCTCGCGGCTACATTGACGACGTCATCGAACCGCGACAGACTCGTCCGTGGCTGATCAAGGCGTTGGCACTCGCACGCAACAAGCGGGTCACCACGCCAGCGCGCAAGCACGGGAACATTCCGCTATGACGTCGGAGGCCAGGAGTCAGGAGTCCGGGGTCAGGGGGCTAACGGCCAAGAGTCGCGACATTGACCACTGCTTCGGGATAGAAATCACCCCAAATCCAACAGACGACGAACAAGATGCGGTCGTCGCCGCGGTGGCGGCCTGGCTAGCGTGCGCTGTGGCGGACACGATGCCCGCGAGCATCGAATCGCGCTGGCGGATGGCTATGCGCCGGCATGCGGTTGCAATACGGGAGCACCCAGGCCCACCGGAGATGGGCTGGGGACGCAAACGAGGCGGTTGGTAATGAGCGGGGAAGGGGAACTTACGTGACGGACGAGGCATCGTCGCTGCCGAACGGCGACGGCGATCGGCGGCGATTGCGGGACCTGGGCATCACGCTCGGCCGCTTGGAGACCGGGCGCTGGAACGCCATCACCGACGTGACCGGAGTTTCGGTCGGGCACACGACCATCATTCGGGGCGACGGTCCGCTCGTTGTCGGCCAAGGCCCCATGCGGACCGGTGTGACGGTCGTCGTGCCGCGAGACGAGAATGTCGGCGCGGAGCCCGTTTTCGCCGGGTACCACGTCCTCAATGGCAACGGCGAAATGACCGGGCTGCCCTGGATCGACGAAGCCGGGTTGCTCGCATCGCCGGTCGCTATCACGAACACTCACAGTGTCGGCGTCGTCCGTGACGCACTGATTGCCTACGACGTCGAGCGGCGCGGGGGCGACTGGCGCTTCAGATGGAGCCTGCCGGTCGTGGCGGAGACGTGGGACGGCTTCCTTAACGACATCAACGGGATGCACGTCAAGCCGGAGCACGTCTTCGCCGCGCTCGACGACGCTGCCAGCGGTCCGGTGACGGAAGGCACTGTTGGCGGCGGCACCGGCATGGTCAGCCACGGATTCAAGGGCGGGATCGGGACGTCCTCCCGCGTACTGGCGGCGGAGGCAGGTGGCTGGACAGTCGGCGTTCTCGTGCAAGCCAACCATGGTCAACGCGCGCTCTTTCGCGTCGATGGGGTACCGATTGGCCAGTTGATCGGTCCGGATGAGGTGCCGCTACCGTGGGCGCCACCGCCCAGCGGCACCGGGTCGATCATCGTGATCATCGCCACCGACGCGCCGTTGCTGCCGAGCCAATGCCGGCGGCTGGCCCAGCGAGCGACAATTGGGGTAGCACGAGCTGGCGGCCTGGGCGAGAACAGAAGCGGCGACATCTTCATCGCCTTTGCCACGGGAAACCGTGGTCTCAGCTCAGAACGCGGCGATGTGGCGACGATTGATCTCAAAATGGTGCCGCAACCTGCCATGACGCCGCTTTTCGAGGCCGCGGCGGAGGCGACGGAGGAAGCGATCCTCAATGCGCTCTGTATGGCGACGACGATGACCGGCATCGATGGGCACACCGCCCAGGCGTTGCCGCTGGATCGACTCCAGGCTATCTTGGATCGCATTGACAGACTGTAGTTCACGATCCCCCGAGAACTCGCGCACGCAAGGCGAATTCTCGCTTGAAATCGACTGAGATTGGCGGATTATCTCGAAAATGCCGTCGTCTTCTGCTGTAGCTCGAATTGTCGCCATTGCTTCGAATACTTCAGTCAAGAATCGGGCGCTGAATCGCTTCCATTAACGGATTCTCACCAAATCCATGATGATTTGACGAACCATCATTCTAGGAGTACCGTCGGCATGCCATGACTTTCGGGTGATAATCGATACCGCCGTAGCGT
>JBOGUE010000146.1:0-12574 GCA_050695955.1 Thermomicrobiales bacterium
GCGCTTGGGGCCGCCGAAGACGAAGTTGCTGGTTGTCTCCGGCAGTTTGATGTGGCCGATGCGCTCGCCCTCGGGGGTGTAGCAGTGAATGCCGTCGAAGCCGTAGCCGGTCCAGCCCGCGGAGGCCCAAATGTTGCCGTCGATGTCGGCGCGCACGGCGTCCGGCCCCACCTGTTCGCCGTCCACCATCATGTCGGAGAAGACCTGCTTGTTCGCCAGGGTCGCCTCGTCGACCAGGTCGAAGACGTTGATGCTCCGTGCTCCGCCCCCCGTGTCGACGATGTAGAGCTTCGTGTAGTCGTGGGAGAAGCAGAGGCCGTTGGGGGCGACGAGCTCGTCGGTCACGCGCTCGACCGTGCCGGTGGGGTCGATGCGGTAGACGGCGTTCGGGTGGAAGAGTTCGCCGGTGTTCCCCTCGTAGCCGCCGGCGGCCTGGGTGCCGTAGGGCGGGTCGGTAAAGAAGATGTTGCCGTTGGGGTGGACGACGGCGTCGTTGGGTGAGTTGAAGGGTTGGCCTTCGAAGGTGTCGGCGAGGACGGTGACGGCGCCGTCGTGCTCATAGCGGACGACGCGGCGCTCGCCGTGCTGGCAGGAGATCTGGCGGCCCTCCCAGTCGAAAGTGTTGCCGTTGCTGTTGCCGGACGGGTTGCGGAAGACGCTGACGTGGTCGTCCTCCTCCAGCAGGCGATATTGGATGTCGTTGGGGATGTCGCTCCAGAGGAAGAAGCGCCCCACCCCGTTCCAGGCCGGCCCCTCCAGCCACAAGCCGCCGGTCCAGAGGCGCTGGATGGCGGAGTTGCCCTGAATGTAGGGGCCAAAGGCGTCGGTGACCGCAACGACGTCCGGGTCCGGGTAGTGCACCGGTGGGGCGTCCGGGCCGTAGTCACGGTCCGCCTGGGCTTTCGCGGCGAGAGGCGCGAGGGCGGCGGCGCCGGCCAGGGCGGCGGCGGTCTTGAGGAACGTGCGCCGTCCGTGTGCACCGTCGTGTTCCTGCTGCTGCTGCTGGTGCTGGTGCTGGTGATCAGGCGATTGGTGCGAGTGCGCATGCGATTGCGGTTGCGGTTGCGATAGCACGTGCAAATGCGGTTGCGACATGGGTGAATGCTCCCTTCCTCGGCGAATCGCGTCTCTCGTCGGTGAGACACCGAAAGATCACCACCCGGTGACAGGGTCCCCAATCGTCGTCGCCACACCTTCCTTTCCGTTCATCTCCATGTCTGCTGCCTGAGGCCAGAAGCCAAAGGCCAGAGGCCAGGCGCCGCCAGGGTGAACGCGGAACCGACGGCGCCGGTAAATCGTTCCGGGCGCACAAGAGGGAATGGGGCACGGGCCGCCGGCTTGGCAGTTGACGGCCATCGGCGAACACCGGCTCACGCCGGACCTCGGCAAATGCACCGACGCGCCAGGGACGCGTTGTATTCGTGCTCAACGATTCGTGCTCAACGAGTCGTTTCCCAGGGTCAGCCAAGGCACTATTGCGCGTTCGTGCCCGGTTGTCAAGAACTGTATACAGGGCGGGGGGGGCCTGAGCAGGGCAGGGCGACACCGCGGCCGGGATCGTGCCCCGTCATCCCCACGCCGGTCGCAATCACCGGTCAGGCTCGCTGCCACCGCGCCATCGTGCCCCGCCCGGCCGCCAAGTACCGGCCCCATCCCCGGCTCGGCCAGGGCACGTGCGGATCCCCTCCCCCCCACAAGACGACGACATCGTCTCCCCCCAGAATTGAGGGGTCGGGGGGCCGTCGTCCGTGCCCCTGACGCTTCCCGCTCCTCGCTCCTCGTGAATCCGGCCACACAAGCATCTCAAATCTGTCGGACAATCTCTCCCTGCATGCGAGGAGCGTAGGTCGAAGGAGAGACACAACGGCATGGCGACGATGAAGGCGGGGGTCGTGACACGGCGCGGCGGGCCAGAGGTCATCAGCATCGAGCAGGCGCCACAACCGGAGATCGGACCGGGCGAAGCACTGATCCGGGTCCGGGCCTGCGGGCTGAACCGGATGGACATCTGGGCCCGCTCCGGTCCGCCGCACCCGATCTTCCCCTGGAAGGAGCGCGATTATCCGCTCATCACCGGCGGCGACATCGCCGGGGAAGTGGCCGCGGTCGCGGACGACGTCACCGCGGTCGCAATCGGCGGTCGGGTGCTGGTCTACGGCGGCCTGTCCTGCGGCTCCTGCGAATACTGCCTCCAAGGCGAACAGTCGATGTGCCCCAGTTACGCCATCCTCGGCGAGCACACCCAGGGCGGTTTCGCCGAGTATGTCGCGGCGCCGGCCGCGAACCTGGAAAAGATCGCGGCCGGCATCGAGTTCGTCGTGGCGGCGGCGATCCCGGTCAGCTACACCACCGCCTGGCGGCTGGTCGTCACCGCCGGCGACGTGCGGCCGGGCGACGATGTCCTGGTGCTGGCGGCCGGCGGTGGCGTGGGCGTGGCGGCGATGCAAATCGCGCTCGCTGCCGGCGCGCGCGTCTTCGCCGGGGCGAGTACCGAAGAGAAGCGGCGACAAGCTGTTGCAGCGGGCGCGACCGCGGCCGTCGACCCCGCGACAACCTTCTCAGCGCGGGTGCTGGCGCAAACGAACGGGCGCGGCGTCGATATCGTCGTCGACTCCCTCGGCGCGACCTGGCCGGAGAGTATCCGGAGCCTGGCGCGAGGCGGGCGCCTCGTCTGCTGCGGGGCCACACTGGACAACAAACCAGTCTTCGACGTGCGCGAGCTCTACCAGCGCCACCGCTCCATCCGCGGCGCCCCAATGGGCAACCGCCACGAGTTCAACCGCGTCGTCCGCCTCGTCGAACACGGCGTCCTCCGCCCCATCATCGACTCCGTCTTCCCTCTAGACGACCTCGCCAACGCCCACCGCCGGGTCGACAGCCGGGAATCGTTCGGCAAGGTCGTGGTCCAGGTCTAGCGAGCATGACGAATTCAATCGCGCCACGCCGCATAGCGCTATCGGCGCTCCATACCGGGATCGCGGCCTGCCAACGCTGCGTGGCGGCAGGGTTCATCCCGGAAGCGAACCCGATCTTCAAGGGGCACATCGGCTGCCGCGTGATGGTCGTCGGCCAGGCGCCGGGGGCGCACGCCTACGAGCGTCCCCTTCCCTACTCCGGGGCGACCGGCAAGACGCTGCGGGCTTGGCTGGCGACGGCCGGCTTCCCGGACGACGCGTTGCACACGCGGTTCTACCTGACCAGCCTGACGAAGTGCTTTCCCGGACCCAGCGCCCGCGGCAAGGGAGACCGGGCGCCAGCGGCGGCGGAGATCGCCCTCTGCCGGGGTCACCTCGATCGGGAGATCGCGTTGGCCCAGCCGGAATTGGTCTTAGCGCTGGGCCGGCTGGCGATCACCGCGCTCGTCGGACGGGGACCGCTGGCGGAGATGGTCGGGACGATGCGCGTGGCGGAACGGGCCGGACACCGGTTCCGCGTCCTGCCGCTGCCGCACCCCTCCGGCGTCTCCCATTGGCTGAACGCATCGGAAAACCGGGCGCGGCTGGCGACAGCGCTGGCGCAACTGGCGGCCCTCCGTGAGGCACGCGGGCTGTAGCGCATACCGCGCCGGCCGCTTGACCTCGTGGGGGAACATGCCGCCGGTCACGACGGCGGCGGGGAAATCGCTTCGACCTCCGCAACGGAGACGAAGACCCAGTCGTCGTCCGGATCGACAAGGGTTGGCAGGTCGTCGAAGGAGTCACAGGCATAGAAACAGCCGTCGTCCCCCAGCAAGAGCAGGTAATCCGGGTCGTCGCGGTGGGTGCCGACAAAACTGAAGACGTTGGTCATCGCGGGGGAGTCTCCGGGTACGGGTCGGGGCGGTCTCTCCTGCCGGCATCGCAGATGCGATGCCACCGCGCCGCGATCGCCCCGAGCAACCCCGGCTCGCCGGCGCCGCCGCTCGCTAGGCGGCGTCATCGCGACGGGAGCAATCACCGGACGTGCGGCTGCGCGTCTCCACATCGGCGAACCGGTGCTGATTTGGCAGCGGCGCCGGGGACCAATCAGGCTCCGACCGGGCGTCGTCGCCCAACCATCCGCGCATGTCGTGCTGTGGATCGCCGCCGTGACGCTTCGAGGAGGGCGGAGGCGGCTCCGGCCAGAGGGAGCGGCGGGCGACATCCCTGCCGGTCGCCTCCTCGACCAAGACCAGCTCGCCCGTGGCGGCGGCGGCGATGAACTCCGCGGCGTGGAGGGAGAGCTCTTGCTGGCGCGCATAAACGTCAGAGGTCCGCGCGACCACGGTCGTTCGACCGCCAGCGCGGTGCTCAACGCGGTGGAGGAGGAGTTCGCCTGCCCGTTCTTCGCGCTTCGATGTGATCATTTCAGCTACATCCCTTCTGGGCGTTCGTCAGGAGCGACTATCGATCTGTCCGCCGGCACGCTGCCAGCCGGCCACGCGGTCGTCGTGCGGCGATCCGCCGCTCACATCCCGGTATGGTGGGTGGATTCGCCGCTTCAGGCCACGGTTCCGGCCGCCGGGGCGTCGACCAACTCCGTGACGAATCGGACCGCGGCGTTGACGCCACCATCCATGTCCGCGCTCGGGCCAAGGCCGTGGGGCAGCGGAAGCTTGTTTTCGATGATCACCGTGTGCCAACACGGCGTGCCCTGGAGCATGTCGTCGCGGTAGACGCGAATAGCAAAATGTCGCCCACCATGAGTCATGGATCTGTCAAGCTCTTCAATGTTCACCGTGCAAACTCCGCGCGAGCGTCGCTGCCCGACCCCAACGCCGGATCTCACAACGCGAGCAATAACAGGTCTATGGCGCTTGGCGCCGGAGCCGCACCCAGCAACCGAAATAGAGATCGCGGCCTCGGTCGGTATCCCGATCCCACTTCACCGCGGTGATAAACGTGCCGTCGAGCGCCCAGCCGTGGACCGCCTTCGGCGCGATCGCGGCGAGGACTCGCCGTCGCAGCTCATGCCGGGCGACCTCCCACGTCTCCTGCGGGGAAGGCGCCCTGCCGATGGCAACGCCAACCGGGTGAGACGACCAATCGAGATACACCTCGGTCGCGTTGGCATCGTCGTTCGAGACGGCCATATCGGAAGCCGGCGCAATGCCCTGCCGCAGCGCGGTCGTTCGCACCGCCCGCCTAGCCGTAGTTCGTGCGAAGCCTGCCGCCGAAGACGCGTTGGGCGATTGCGTGGCCGCGACGATTTTCATCTTCATGCCGCCTTTCTGGCGCCGCTCAGGGAAGGAGTGCGGGATTCGGGATTCGGGATTCGGGATTCGGAGTTCGGGCACGACATTCCCGTCACGGTACAGCAGATGGCCGGACGCACGAGCCGCGACCCGCCTCGAATTGGATCATGAACCGAACCGGTGAGGGCAGGCCAGGAACCGCTCGCGGGATCCCGGTTCCTCGGAAACGATCCCCATCGCTGATCGGGGCGTGGGATGGGTCGAGGAGGTTGGCCCCCGAACCTTGGCCGCGACAAGCTGTCGCCCAGCCGGTGTTCGATGCCGTCGACCCTGACAAAAAAAGAGGCGGAGCGTTCACGGAGCAGCCGTGTCCGGATAGGTCAAGCCTACACGATCAGGGGTGCCGGAACAAGGCCGCCTTGGTACGCGAGTTGCTCAACCAGCGGTCACCGGCCGCCGACCTCACCACCAGGAGCAGACCGTGAAACGCTCGACCGACTGCATCTTGACCACACACACAGGCAGCCTGCCCAGACCCCCGGACCTGACGACGGCGCTCCTACGGCGCGACAAGGGGGAGGACGCCAACGGCGAGCTGGACGCCAGGATCCGCGAAGGGGTAATGGAGGTGGTGCGCCGCCAGGCCGAGGCCGGGGTCACGGTCGTCAACGACGGCGAGGCGAGCAAGATCAGCTACGTGACCTACGCCAAGGAGCGGCTGGAGGGCTTCGGCGGCGAAAGCGGACCGGGCGGGCCGCATCCCGATCTCGAGGAATTCCCCGACTTCGCGCGGAGCAGAGAGCATGGCCGCGCCGCCGCGATGCCGGCTTGCATCGGCCCCGTCTCCTATGGGGATCGGGAGGCGGTGCGGACCGACCTCGCCAATCTAAAGGCCGCGCTCGAACAGGTCGACGTGGTCGACGCCTTCATGAGCGCGGCCTCACCCGGCGTCATTTCCACCCGCCTCGAAAACATGTACTACCCCGATCACGAGGGCTACGTCGCCGCGCTGGCCGACGCGATGAAGGTCGAGTACGACGAGATTCACCGCGCCGGGATCGTGCTCCAACTCGACTGCCCCGACCTCGCCGCCGGCCGTTACCGGTACGAGAGCCAGGCCGCGTTTCGGCGCGGCGTCGCGCTCCACGTCGAGGCGATCAACCACGCCACCCGCGACATCCCGTCCGAGGCCATGCGCCTCCACCTCTGCTGGGGCAACGTCGAGGCTCCGCACACCGGCGACGTGCCGCTGGCCGACATCATCGACCTCGTCTTCCAGGCGCGCCCGGCGGCGCTCTCCTTCGAGGCGGCCAACCCACGCCATGCCCACGAGTGGACGCTTTTCAAGGACGTCAAGCTCCCCGCCGGCAAGGTGCTGATCCCCGGCGTCCTCGACTCCACCACCAACTACGTCGAACACCCGGAGCTTGTCGCCCAACGGATCGTTCAGTACGCGACCCTCGTCGGTCGCGAGAACGTGATCGCCGGTTCCGACTGCGGCTTCGCCACCTTCGCCACCGCGCCCTCGGTCTACCCCACGGTCACCTGGGCCAAGCTGCGCGCCATGGCGGACGGCGCTCGCCTCGCCACCACCCACCTCTGGTCTCGCGCTGCCTGAGGGCCGGCCTCTCTTACCCGGCCGAGCGCTGCTCCCGCCATTCCCATATCTGCTTGGTGTGAATCGGGTAGTGACCGTAGGTATCGAGACGCAGCCGGCGACGGAAGCGCGTGTCCCCCGCGAGTTGCTCCGGCGGCACGCCCTGAATGTAGGCGACGAGCCGACGATGGGTCTCCGCGAAATAGCCGCGGACGTCGGCAAGAGAAAGATCGCGCTTTTGCTCGGTCATCAGCGCATTGAACGCATCAATGCCGCCGTATGTGACGGAGTACCGCGGCGGCCGGCCTCCCTCGAGAATCAGCGGCAAATGCTGCAACGCCTCCTCCTCCCACCACGTCACGTGCGCGATGAGGTCTCGGACCGACCACTCCCCCGTGACACCGGGCTCCAGGATCTGCTCGTCTGACAAGCCGGTATACGACTCCTGGAACTCGGTCCAGGCAGTGTCCAGTTTGCCGAGAAGCTTGGTGACCCGATCGTTCGCGCTGCGCATATGTTCCTCGTTGGCTGAGCATCCGTTTGGGTTGGGGGCTAACCCTACCACGCAAAGTATGGCCTGCCGGGACGCGCCCGGGGCGGTCCGTTCCCATAATCACGATAGGTGATTGTGCGCAATGCGTTAGAAGTTGGAAGGGGAAATATCGGATGCCATCGATCTTTTCGACCGCGGGATTGGCCGCCGCCAGTGCCCGCCGTCCCTGGCGGACAATGGGGATCTGGCTCCTCGTCCTGATCATCGCCGGCGGCCTGGCGGCGACGATGAGCGGCGCGATCAACGACGACGGCGACTTTACAAGCAACCCGGAATCGAAACAGGCCAATACCTTGATCGACGATCGGATGGAAGAGGAGCCGCTGACCGAGACGGTCGTCGTCCGCGCCGCGAACGCGACCGTCGACGATCCGGCGTTCCGGCAGGCCGTCGAACGGACGACGGCCGACCTGATGGGGATGACCGGCGTCGTCGCCACTGTCGACAACTATTATCAGGCGACGGCGGCGGGCGAACCCGAGGCCGAACGGCTCGTCTCCGCCGATCGCCACGCCACGATCATCCCGGTCACGCTGCTCGGTGACGACGATGATCTCGAGGACGAGGGCGCGCGGTTCATCGCGACAGCGCAGGGGCAACGCGGTAACGGTATCGAGGTCTATACCGTCGGTGATCTGAGTGGCGACGAGGTGTACGGAAATATCGCCGACGAGGACCTGGCGAAGGCGGAACAGGTCGGGCTGCCGGTGGCGCTGCTGGTGTTGATCGTCGTCTTCGGCGCATTGATCGCGGCGGGGTTGCCGATCTTGCTCGGTATCGTCTCGATCTTCGTCGCCGTCGGGTTGACGGCGGTCGTTTCCCAGTTCGTCGACATCACGCCAGAAGTGACCGTCATGATCACGATGATCGGGCTGGCGGTCGGCATCGACTACGCGCTCTTCGTCATCGAACGCTACCGCGAGGAGCGGCGGCACGGCATGCCGAAGCAGGAGGCGATCGCCGTCGCCGGCGGAACGGCAGGCAAGGCGGTCCTCTTCTCCGGCATAACGGTGATCCTGGCGTTGATGGGGATGTTCATCATCCCGGTCAACGTCTTCCACAGTCTGGCGGCGGGAGCGATCCTGGCGGTGTTGGTCGCCGTTTTCGCGACCCAGACCTTCATCCCGGCGCTGCTCAGCCTGCTCGGCGACAAGATCGACTTCCCCCGGAGACGGCGGAAGGCGGCGGAGTTGCAAGGCGGAAGGCGGCAAGAGAACACGCTGGGCACTGGGCACTCGGTACTGGGCACCGGGTTTTGGGGCCGGATCACACGGCGGGTGATGGCCAATCCGGGGCGGTCGCTGGTGTTCGCGCTGGTCATCCTGATTGGCGCGGCGCTGCCAGTCTTTGCACTGGAGACGGGCGAGCCGACGATCGCCTCACAGCCGGATAGCGACGTCAAGACCGGCTACCAGATCCTGGAGCAGGAGTTCTACGCGGGCGTGCTCGATCCCGTCGTCTTCGTGGTCGATGGTCAGGTCGATGATCCGGCAGTGACGCAGGGCGTCGAGCAGCTGACGGCGACGCTCGGTGAGGACGACTTCTACGGCGCACCGGCGATCACCCAGAGTGCGGAGGGCGATCTGACCGTCGTCCAGGTGCCGATGGCGGTCGATCCGAACACCGAACAGGCATACGACGCCATCGGCACGTTGCGGCACGAGATCGTGCCGGGCGCCTTTGGCGGCTATGCCGGGCACGTCTACATCACCGGCGACTCGGCGGAGACGGTCGACTTCAACCATGCCCTGAACGACGATGCGCCAAAGGTCTTCGTTTTCGTGCTCGGTCTCAGCTTCCTGCTGCTGCTGCTCGCCTTCCGCTCGATCGTGGTGCCGTTGACGGCGATCGTGATGAACTTGCTCTCGGTGGGCGCCGCCTACGGCCTACTTGTGGCGGTCTTCCAGGAGGGGATCGGCAACGACCTGCTCGGATTGCATCAAACAGAAACCATCACGGCCTGGGTGCCGATCTTCCTCTTCTGCGTCCTCTTCGGTCTCTCGATGGACTACCACGTCTTCTTGCTCTCCCGCATCCGGGAGCATTACGACCAGACACACCGCAACGAAGAGTCGGTCGCGGTTGGTTTGCAGGCGACCGGCAAGATCATCACCGGCGCGGCGCTGATCATGGTCGCCGTCTTCGGCGCCTTCGCCTCGGGGCGGTTGGTCGAGATTCAGCAGATGGGCTTTGGGTTGGCGGTCGCGGTCTTCCTCGACGCCACCATCGTGCGCTCGATCCTGGTCCCCTCGGCGATGAAGCTGCTCGGCGACAAGAACTGGTACCTGCCACGGGTCTTGCACTGGTTGCCGGACCTGCGGATCGAGGGCGTCCCGGCCACACGGCGAGCGACTTCTGCCGAGACCTTGGCCGGCGACTAAGGCGACACGCGATCGCACATCGACGGTCGCGCTGGACAACGTCCGGCGCGGCCGTCGCCTATCACGCCGCTCGCCGCCGCAATACAAAGTAGGCAGCATTGCCGATGCGTCGTCCGATGACGACACCTAGGATCGGACTCGGCGGGATTCGACAGACGGAAACGACGTTCGGCAAGGAGGACGGCGATGGGACCTCGGACGGTTTCGGACGCGGTTGGTCCCGTGGGTGTCTTGTCGAGACGGACGGCGTTGCGACGGCTCGGCGGAGCGGCTATCGTGGCGGTCGGGGCAAGCGGCGGATTGCGGAGGGCGCCTGCCTCCGCCCAAGAAAACGTCGCTCCTGTCAAGAAGCAAGTCTATTTCGGCTGGCTGCTGGGATCGAGCGACATCGCCGCGGTCGCCCTGGAAGTGGGCGAACCGGACGAGGCGGGCGTACGCGCCGCGCGGGGCTATGTCTGCAACGGGCTCGGCGACGAGGCAGGGGTGGCGGTCTGGTTTACCGGCCCGGTCGATCAGGCCGTCGTGGATCGAAAAACCGGGGAGCACGTCCGTTTGTCCTCCCCCACCGGCCAGGAAACGTTCCTGATCGGCCACCTCGACGCCTACGCCGCGGCCGGGGCGTACACGGGCGCGGACGGTCGCACCTATCGGTACGTCGCCTTCCCGGCCAGGGATGGCGCGGGCATCTATGACGTCACACTCGACGACAATCTGCGCTATCACGGCATGTCCACCGACGGGTCCGAGCTGGTGGCGCAGGCCCACGCGGACGGGCTGGTCGAGGGGACAATCAGCACGGCCGACGGGCAGGAGATTGCCTTTCACGTCCAGGTGCTCGCTCTCGTGCCGGAGGCTGAACTCGCCGCGCACGGCTTGCCGGCGTCCTACACCCAATTCGCCGCCAATAGCATCGTGCCGGACGCGTACGTCGCGTTGATCGCGCCGGCCGGAGTCTTCTGGCTGGGTCGCAATGGTGACATCCGAAAAGGAACCCCCGGCAACAACATCATCGGACTCGACATGTGTGAATAGGACGATCGTCAATTCCGCTTCGGCGGCGGCGGGCTTGCCCCGGTTGGCATTGATCTCTATGATGCCGATCCTCTCACCGGCTCATAACCGGCGGCGCAGACGCCGCGCGCGGAAGGGAATCCGGCAGATGATCACCGACCTGGGACACGTTGCCCTGGCCGTCCACGACCTGGAGGCGTCGCTCGCCTTCTACAAGACGCTGGGGATCGAGGAGGCCTTCCGCCTCAACCGCGACGACGGCTCGTTGATGCTGGCCTACTTGCACGTGGCGGGGGATCGCTTCATCGAGATCTTCCCCGGCGGGCCGGAACCGGCATCTGACCGGACGCACAGCTTCAAACACATCTGCCTGCTGACCGACGACCTGCGCGGCGACGTCGAACGCCTACGCGGTCAGGGGATCGCCATCGAGCGCGAACCAAAGGAAGGACTCGATACCAACCTCCAGGCGTGGATCCGCGACCCGGACGGCAACGCCATCGAGTTGATGCAGATCGCCGAAACCTCGCCGCAATGGCAGAAGGCGCGGTCCGGGTAGCCCAGGCCGTGTGAACAGCCCCGTCATGCCGAGCCGCCGCGAGGAATCGTCCCGTTCATTTAGCGGGGGCGGGATTCCTCTCTACGATCGGCATGACGGAGGGGGGCGATCGGCATGACGGGACGTTGCAATCGCGCCGTAGAAGAATGGACGGATCGCCGCGCCGGTTACTCGTACGATCGCTGGACGACGAAGCGTGGGAAGAGGAAGAAGCCGTTGCCGCGCTCGTTGTCCGCGTAGGCGAGTTGGTCACCGGGACGTACCGGATGGGTCGATCCCACCTCCCAGGTCCGCTCCGTGCCGTTAGGGCGAGTGACGGCGAGGGCGTGACTGTGGACATACCCGAGCATTGGGTAGCTCTCGTCCATCGCGGGCACGTCCTTCGCTGGACCGATGTCTTGAATCACCAGCGCCACAAGCTCCATCTCCCGCGTGCCGGCGGGCGCGGTGAAGGGGTCGGTCAAGTCGAGCAGGGTTGCGTCCCCGATCGTCGCCGGGTCCTCCGCCGCCTCCGCGATCACCAGCTCCCAAGCGACGTACGGCGCGGGCTCGGCCTTCTCGGTGTAACGCGTCTGTACGTCGTTTTGGGCGCCGAAGGCGGCGGTCACGACGTGCGTCACCAGGAAGCTCTCCTCGCCCGTCGTGTCGTTCATGACGCGGATGGTGCTGGCGCTCGTCGGCATCAGGAAGTTCAAGGTGCGGGCCAGCGCCGGCGCCTGACCCGCCGGTTTGGCGACGTAACTGACGAGCCGCCAGCAGACCGGTACTTGCGGCATCAAGTCGACCCCGGCGGCAATCGGCTCGGTGCCGTCGGGATTGGTCGTGCCTTGGGCGCCGGCAAAGCGACCGTCAGATCGAGCGCCAAGCACGATGGCGCCGGCGCCGATGGCGAGCGAGGCGATGACGCCGCGTCGGCTCAGGCGGATGTCGAACGGATGCTGTGCACGCATGGATCCCTCCGTATCGGCGTGTCGCCCCTCGCCCGCGCGAGGCAATGGCAACGCCGCATCGGTGCACGTCCGGCCTCCTGCATGCGGGCCGCGGTCCCGTGGCACGAAGCCCCGGCGCCATGGTGGTCACGGCGCCGGTGTGCTCTGGCAGAAACGCGCGCGGTCGGGTGAAGGTTTCGGCCGTCGGGTTCGCCTCAGCCGGCGGCGTGTTCCAGGGTTCCCCGGTAGAGCTGGTCGTCGTGGACGGTGACGGCGTAGACAGGGATGCGGCCGGCCAGGACGGCGAGGGCGTCGTCGCAGGCGGTCGTGAAGCATCGCCGGTGACAGATAGTGGTGTCGCCGGCGATGTGGGGAGTGGGGAGGACGAAGGG
>JBOGUE010000147.1:0-10512 GCA_050695955.1 Thermomicrobiales bacterium
CGACCGGCTGCCACTCGCCCTGCGCACCGCCTCGCAGGTCGACGCGCGAACCATCCGGGAGGACGGTGATGATGTTGTTGCCCATCTGGGCGCTGGAGCGGCAGTTCAGCCCACCGCCGCCGCTATCGATCTGTCCCTCGCCGGTGACGGTCGAACCGCCGGTGCCGCCACCGCCGCCATCATCGCCGCCGCCGCCGCTATTCGAGAGGTAGTCGACGCTGGCGAAGCCGTTGCGGCCGGCGCAGATCACCGGCTGCCACGACCCTTGCGCTCCACCGCGCAACTCGACGGTTGCGCCCTCGCTGAGGACGGTGATGACGTTGTTGCCCATCTGGGCGCTGGAGCGGCAGTTGAGGCCGCCGCCACCGGTGCCGGTGACGCGGGCGGCGCCGGACGCCTGGGCGGTTACTTCTTCCGCATCGCCCTCGTCGCCCTCGTCGCCGCCATCGTCAGGAACGCCGCTGTAGGAAAGGTAGCTGACGTGCGACCAGCCGTTGCGACCGGCGCAGAGGACCGGCTGCCAGTCGCCTTCCGCGCTACCGCGCAGATTGACGGCGGTGCCCTCGGCCAGGACGGTAATGGTGCTGCTGTCGGTGCCCGCCCCATCGCGGCAGCGGACGCCGTCGCCATTGGTGCCGGCGACGGTGGCCGACCCGGTCACACTCGCGCTCGCCTCGAAGGTGGAGTCCTCCTCCTCGGGCGCGGGCGCTTCCTCAGCCGGCTGCTCAGGTTCCGGTTGCGGGTTGACGCCATCGTCGCCGGCCGGCGCGCTGCCGTCGTAGGAGACGTAGGCGCTGTGGACGAAGCCACCGTTGCCGGCGCAGTTCACCGGCTGCCAGACGTCGACCAGGGCGCCGGTGAGCTCGACGTCGGTCCCTTCGGGGAGGACCGTGATCGTGGCCGAGCCGCTACCGGCATCGGCCCGGCAGCGCACGCCGTCGCCGTTCGTCCCCGCGATCATGCCGGAGCCGGTAACCGCGCCGACGGCGCCGGCCGCCACTTGCGGGGCTGCCGATACTGCCGGAGCTGGCTCCTCGGCTGCCGGAGCGGGCACGTCTTCGACTGGGATGTCCGCGACGGGCGGTGGCGCCTCTTCGCCCCCAGCGAGCTGGAGGTAGGTGGCATCCATGTAGCCCGTTTGGCCGTTGACGCCGACGTAGTACCAGATGGACGCGTCGGGCGCCTCGAACGGACCGTCGAGGACCTCGAGGATCGTGCTTTCTGCAATCAGAGCGAGGACGTTGGATTCGTAGGCGGGCTCATCGCGGAGCCGGACGTCATCGCCGTTGGCATAGGCGATGCGTGCTTGACCCCCGATCACGAGATCGGTGTCGGCTAGCGCCGCGACCGGCGCCAGCAATGTCGCGCCAAGGATCCCGACCATGGCGAGAAAAAACCCGCGCGGGATCCGGTGGGGAAAATGTGCCAAAACCCCTTCCCTCCGTCGTTAAGTTTCGGCCGAGCAGCCCCTCGGCCGTCCCGCAGGTGTCGGGCGCAGGAAACCTGTCTGGCCTCCGTCGTGCTGGTTGATCTCACCGAGACCCAGCCCTCGTGGGCAGGATCTCCTTCTTACAACCTGCAACAGAACTACGCTCACGTTTGCGGGTCTACCGGGATCAGGCAGCGCCCATCCCCGCTGCCGTCCCAGGTTCCAGCGATGCGCCAGGCGCCTACGCCGCACGTGTCAAGCGGGCAGACGAAAGCCAGCGGTCAGCCGCCACGCGCACGAAAACGACGAACGCAAAGACACCAATCGCGGCTGTTGCCGGTCGCGTCTTTGCTCGTCGTCCTCATCTGTGGACAGCCTTTCGCTGGCGCCCGACGTCGCTGATCGTTCTGCTCTGCGTAAGCCATGACAACGACGTCATTGCAGTAGCGGGAACGTCCGGAACCTATCAGAGAATGCCAACCATGTCAAGCCCAGGTAGTGCCTCGGAGTCAACCCTTTCGGACCCCTACCAGGGTCCTGGGCGCATCCACGCTGGCTACAATGGCCTTGACCGGGGGAGTCACATGCAATGTCGAATGGGAGACATCGGATCGAACTGGCCGAAAACCTGGCCGCGCTGGCGCGCATTCCGTCCGGCTCAATCCCGCTCATCTACGTCGACCCGCCCTTCAACACCGGCAAAGCCCAAACCCGGACGAGCACCCGTTCCGAGCGCGACCCGGAGGGTGACCGCACCGGCTTCGGTGGCAAGCGCTACCGCACGACCCGCCTGGGCCAGGCGGCCTATCCGGACACCTTCGACGATTACGTGGCCTTCCTCGAACCGAGGTTGCGGGAAGGACATCGCGTCCTCGCACCGCACGGCAGCTTCTACCTCCACCTCGACTCGCGGGAGGTGCATTACGTCAAGGTGCTGATGGATCAGATCTTCGGCCGGGCCTGCTTCATCAACGAGATCATCTGGGCGTACGACTTCGGCGGGCGTCCGACCCGCCGCTGGCCGGCCAAGCACGACAACATTCTGTTCTATGTCAAGGACCCCGCAAGCTACGTCTTCAACACCGACGAAGTCGAGCGGGAGCCGTACATGGCGCCCGGCTTGGTGACGCCGGAGAAGGTGGCGCGGGGCAAGCTGCCGACCTCGGTCTGGTGGCACACGATTGTGAGCCCGACCGGACGGGAGAAGACAGGGTATCCGACCCAAAAACCGATCGGCGTGCTGAAGCGGATCGTGGCTGCATCGTCGCGGCCCGGCGACGTGGTGCTCGACTACTTCGCGGGGAGCGGCACGACCGGGGCCGCCGCCCACGCCCTGGACCGCCGGTTCCATCTGATTGATAACAACCCGGAGGCGGTTCAGGTGATGGCGCGGCGGTTTGCGGCGGTGGATGCGGTGGAGTGGGTTGGCGTGCAGGCGGCGAGCGGTGGCGATGGGTGCTGAGTACCGAGTACCGAGTACCGAGTACCGAGTTCTGGGAGCTGGGTGCGGCACCCTTCGGAGCACGATGAGGTTCTCTGGACGACGTTCTCCGCATCGGGCGAACGGTCGTGGCCATTGGGCGCCGCCCGGTGGGTTCGGGGCGACGTGTGGCGCGGCCCAGACCCGCACCCTCGCCGGATGTGCCGCTGATCAGGGACAATAACAGAACATATGTTCTTGGTCAAGGTGTTTTCGGGTGGTGTTTTGGAGCGGATTTCTCGGGCGCAGTTCCCAGTGGTGCGCGAGATTTGCAGGTAGGAAACCCAGCATTGAAATACTGGATTGACCCGACGAAGTCCCGCCGGGACTGAGCACGGGGACGTGCGACAGCGTGGACGAACCGGCGTGTCGGGGATGGTTCAAGCCGGAGGGAGTGCGGGCGGGCGGGTCAGGTCGCCGAAGGTTGGGCGGGTGTCCATTCGTAGCGCACGTCTGGTTCTCGCTCTTCGTTGGTCGAGCCGTCGGTGAACTCGACGGGGGTGAAGCCGCGGTGTTCGTAGAAGGCGCGGGCCGATGCGTTGCGCTGGAAGGTCCAGAGGCTGAGGCCGGCGGGGTTGAGCTCCTTGGCGGCTGCTAGGAGGGCGCTGCCGATGCCTTGTCCCTGGTGGTCGGGGAGGATGTAGAGCTGCTCCAGGGTGCCTTCCTCGCATGCGGCGACGCCGACGACCTGGCCGTCGGTTTCGGCCACCCAGACTGATTGCGCGGGCAGGACGATCTCCGCGACCCAGGCGCGCGTCTCCTCGGCGGTGTGCACCTCGGGAAGGTAGGGCATGGCCTCGCGCCGCGCCGTCATGTGGACCTCGGCGATCGCGTTGGCGTCGGGCGGGGCTGCTTGTCGGATGAGCGTTGGGTCCACGATGGCCTCCCTTTGGTTGAGCGTCGATGAGCGTTTGCAGGCGGCCATTTTGGCATGAGCGATGGGGACCGAGTACCGAGTACCGAGTGCTGGGTGCTGGGTTGGCGTGGGGGCAAGCCGACTTTCGGCGAACGACGGATAATGCGCGGCGAGACGGACCGCGTATTTCGAGATGGGGGACCGGGTGGCAATTCTGGGGCAGGCGAGGCACCGCGCCGTGCCCATGGCCGTGGCCGCGGCCGCGCCGGGGGATGGCGCGGGTGGGACGTTGCACTCGGTGCGGGCGTACCCGGCGTTCCGGCTGCTGCTGCTGGGGACGCTGGCGACGAACTCGGCCTTCTGGATGTATCAGGTGGCGGTCGGCTGGCTCGCATTGCAAATGACGGACTCGGCGCTCTTCGTGGGATTGGCGGGTTTTGCCGGGGGTATCCCGCTCCTCCTCTTCTCACTGCCAGCCGGCGTGATGATCGACCGCTACGACCGGCGGGCGGTGCTCTTCGCGGCGCAGTTCGGGGTAATGGTGGTGGCCGGATCGTTTGCGATCCTGGTCGGCACCGACCTGCTTGCGCCCTGGTCGCTGCTGGTATTAGTGGCGGCCTACGGGACGGTAATGTCGTTCACCTTTCCGGTGCGGACGGCGATCGTGTCGTCGCTGGTGCGGCGCGACGACCTGGCGAACGCGATTGCGCTCAGCGCGGCGGGCCAGAACGCGACGCGGGTGGTGGGGCCATCGCTGGCCGGGGTGCTCATCGCCGTGATCGGGGTGGCGGGGACCTTTGCCGTGGCGGCCGTGTTCCAGATCCTGGCGCTGGCGGCGACGTCACGGTTGCCGTCGAGTGCGGCGGAGGGATCGGCCCGGACCGGGACGGGCTGGGCGAGCTTGACGGTCGGTTTGCGGATCGTGCGGCGGGACCCGTTCCTGCTGGCGCTGATCGTGATGGCGCTGGCGCCGACGATCTTGGTGATGCCGTATTTGAACCTGATGCCGGTCTTCGCGCGGGACGAGTTGGACGTCGGATCGTCCGGCTTGGGGATGCTGCTGGCGAGCACGGGGCTGGGGACGGTGGCCGGGGCGCTGGCGGTGGCGCGGTCGCCGCGCTTGCGGACCTGGCCGGGGACGCAGGTGGTGACGGCGGCCGGGTTCGCGGTACTGGTGCTGGCGTTCGCGCTGACGCCGGTGATCCCGCTGGCGATGGTGTTCCTCTTCGCGGCGGGGTGGATGAGCGCGGCCTACCTGGCGATCAACCAGACGGCGCTGCAACTGCGGGTCGACGACGAGGTGCGCGGGCGGGTGCTCTCGATCTACCTGATGACCTGGGGGATGCTGCCGGTCGGCCAGCTCGCGGTGGGGGCGCTGGCGAGTCAACTCGGCGCGCCGCTGGCGTTGGCATGTGCCTGCGCGCTGGCGCTCGGCTGTATCGGCTACATCGTGCGGCGGTTCCCGGCGCTTCGCCCATAGCTCGGTCGTTTGTCCACGATGCGACTGCCGGTCGGACGTCGCCCACGCCGGGCACGAGAGTCCAGCACGTCGGAGGCCGGTAAGGAAACAGCGTGTTGAAAAAGCCGGGATCGCCGTCAAATGGCGGGTCCATCGGGGATGAGCGCCGAGGTGTGCATCGAAATGGAGAGTCCGTCGGTGGCCTCCCCGTTGACCACGTGAGCTAAGCGTAGGCGTCGGCCCCTAGCACGTCGCTTGCCTTCCGCACCACGTCCATGGCCAATCGTTCGAAGAGTTGGGCCCTGCGAAGCGCTCCGTTGAGGTCAAATGGCCCCTCCAGGACCTCGGTCATCGTTGCGACGTAGCCGGTCGGGAGATAGGGGAGGAACGGCACGATGGTCGTGTGCATTCGCCGGTCGGCCGGGTCGTACACACCGTTGAGCGCGAACAGGATGCTGGTCAGATCGTCGACCGCCGCGTTGAGGAAGAAGATGAAATTGCGCGCGCCGAGGCCCCGATCCGCTGTTCGCATGAGTTCATCGACGTGCTCGCGCAAGTCGGGCACGACGTGGCGGAGGATGTTCACCTGAAGTAGCGACGGGTAGTTCGTACTCGCTGCACGCCATCGTGCTACGTCGCCATCGCGGTCCAGCAGGACCCACGCTCGTTGGAACAGGGCAGGCACCGTGTAGGGACGAAAGGGCATCTGCTCCGTGGTGATCGCCCCATACTCCAGCACGGCATCGAGGACCGCATCAATCCAGGCGATCGTCTGATAGTGGACGGTTACGGAAACGTCCGCCACGTGTCCGTCCTCGTCGACGACTCGGAACAGCGATCCCTCGTGCTGCCGGTCGAATCGCCATTCGGAACCGATCGCGTTGAGGATTTCTTTCCTGTCGGCCAATGGCGGGACTGCTGACCGGCACGCGATCAGCAGGTCCACATCCGAGAGCTTGTCAACCTGTCCGTGTGCAACGGAACCAAACACCAGTATGGCCGAGGTTGCTGGATGACTGGCGAAGGTTTGACCGACGTGCTTGGCGACTGCCCGTAGATGCAATAGACGCGCGCTCTTGGGGCCGCCTGGTTTCATGGTCATGTCCGTCGGTGGATTAGGAGCAGATGGTCGACTTCGAGCGGCGATCCCTTGAAGTCTGAGCGAGGGTCAGTTCGGCGGGTCTCTGTTCAACAAGACGGTCTCGGTTGCGTTAGCCGGGTGGCTATCGACGTGAATGAACACGAACTCCGCGAAGGTGGCGTAGATCTCGGTGCTGAGGGACTTGCCCGCTACGCACCAGCGTACGACCGTCTGGCTGTCGGCGAAGACGACCCCATCCAAAGCCCGCCCGACGCCGCTGATACCGGTGACGTCGGCGTGGCGGATCATGGGAACACCTTCGGGTGGTTGCCCATCGGCTCCCTTGTCGTTTGGCACGAGTGGCTCGACGACCTGTCGGATTTCCTCGCGGACAAGAGGCCAGATCACCGCCGCGCCAGATGATGCCACGGCCGAAGGATTTTGCAACACGCCGCGAAATCCACGTTAGTTGAAGCTTGAACCTAACCGGCTAACGCGAACGCCGCCCCTGGGTGAATGATCGCGGTCTGGCGCCGGCGCGCCGCGGTGTCGCCCGTGCCTTTTCGCATCAGGAGAGACCAGACCATGCTTCGCCACCCACTGCGATCCCGCCTGGCCGCGCTCCTGCGTCCCGTCGCTCCCGCGAGGCGCGGGGCCGCTCCCTCAATGCCGGCGCGGTATCTGACGGGGTTGGCCTTCCCCGCGACCACGACGACCCTGATGGCGGCGCTGGTGCGCAACGACGCCCCGGCCCCATTGCTTGATTGGGCGCGCGGGCTCCGGTCCCGGCAATTCGCCACCGGGGAAGAGGTCGTGGCGGCGCTGCGCGAGCGGTGAGTCGTCGCCAAGGCAAGATTGAGGACCCGGCGTTGAAACGCCGGGCTCAACCTACCTACAGAAGCCCTTCCAGGGCTGAGCACGACAAGGGCACCTGCTCAGGAAGGCTCTCTAGCTGGGGTCGAGGCCAAGTAGGAGCACGTTCACCACACCCGCTGCCCGCTGTTTCATCGCTTCCAAGGCGGCGTGATAGCGGCGCAGCGTCTCAAGGAACTTCTCCCAATTTTGGGAACCCTTTCACCGGGATCGTTTGCCCGAGGGCCTCGATGACCATTGATTTGTCCTTGGGCATGATGCGATAGGGGGCGTTCCAGCGCATCGGCATTCTCCTGATCGGCCATGCGGTCCTCCGTGAGGTCAGCCGAACGAGCGCGGGAACCGAAATCTATTACAGACGGCGACCACGACTGACGGCCATCGAGAGGCACCCTGACAAACCACCGACCCACGGACCCTCGCCGAGCCGCCGCTAGCGCTGACGTACGCCTGCGCCATGGCGGTAGGCTGTATTGGGTTTATAGCTCGTCGGTATCCGGCGATTCGGTCGTAGGTTACCCGCGACGCCACTGCCCCGGTCCAGCGGCGAAGGGGAGGGCAAAGAGGGCGATCATGGGGGTGGGCCGTAATGGCGCTGCATCTGTTTCGGGACAAGGACGTTGCTTTCGAATTGCTGCAAGAGAGCGAAGAAGAAGTTGACCTCGACGGCTTTGAGGGGGGAGTCGAGGAGGGCGACGCCGACGGCGGGGGCGGCGGCGAAGATGGAGCCGAGGACGGACTGGACGTCAGGCGGTCATCGCAGTTCGTTGAGGAAGCGCTCGGCCCAATAGTCGTATTCGCGGCTGAGGATGGTGACGGCGGTGACGGCGTCGTTCGCGATAGCGGAGACGGTGACGCCGCCGGCTTCGGTGGCGAAGGTGGCGCTTGCCGGTCCGGTTTCGGTTTCGGTTTCGGGCAATCCCACCTTGCCGCCTTCGCCGAAGTAGGCACGCGCGCGGTTGAGGACTTCGTCTGGCGAGAGTTTTGTTTCGGCCCCGTAGCGCATGGCAGATCCTCGTTCCTTTGACCGACGGCTACTCGCGGGTTTCGTCGATGAGCGAGGCGAAGTCGGCGAGGGCGATGTCGAAGCGGTCGCGGACCCCGGCTCTTTCGATGACGGAGCCGGATTGCATAGCGGGGGTGAGGGCGCCGATTGCTTCGTGGAGGCGATCGGCGGCGGTCGGTAGGTCGGTCATTCGCCGCGATTGTCCCGGATCATGGGCGGAGGTCGGGTTTTGGTCTGGTTGGTGTTCCTGCATGGTTGCGTTCTCCTCTGGAAATCTCGCCTGCTCTCTGCCTCGTAATTCTGATCGAGGAAAGGAATCTGCCTCTACCGCACGCCGTCTTTCATGAGAGGCCGATTCCTCGCTGCGATCGGAATGACAAGGGAGGGAGCGTGTAGAGCGATGGCAGGAGGTGGCATCGCTAGCCCCAGCGGTAGTGGACTTGGTCGGCGGCGATGTCGAGGCGGACGCGGTCGCCTTCGCGGCCAACGACGGATGAGCGGGGGACGTAGGAAACGGTGGGGCGGAAGTCGCCTTGGGTGACCGCCAGCTTGTCGGGGAGGACGGCCACGATGCGGCCGGCGGGCATGCCTTTGGCGGAGACGAGCTGGTCGCCGGGTTTGATCGTCTGCCAGACGTCGTCTGCCACGGCGACCGCTTCCGGCGCTCGCTCTTGCCGCCTCCCGCCTTCCGCCTTCCGCCCTCCGGCTCCCGCTTCGCGCAGGTAGATGGCGCCGTCGAGGGCGATGACGTCGAAGGTCCGCAAATCGACGGTGGCGGGGCCGTTGGTGACTTTGCCGGTGGGGAGGTCGAAACAGGAGCGGTGCCAGGGGCACTCGATCTGGTCGTTTTCGATCTTGCCTTCGGAGAGGGGGCCGAAGCGGTGGGTGCAGAACTCCTGCACCGCGTAGAGGGTGGCATTCGAGCGGGCGATGACGACGATGGCGCCGTCGAGGTCGACGCGGAGGGTTTCGCCCTCAGCCAGATTATGGTCAGCGGTCACCGGAGCGTAGCGGCCAGGGGCGAGGTCCTTCGCCGACGCGGCTATTGTCCGCGTGGGGGTGGCGGTCGAACGGCGGTGGCGGCCGACGCCGATGCCGGCGGCGTAGACGAGGGTGCCGCCGAGGTAGCCGGAGTAGCTGAGGACGGCGAAGGCAACCAGGGCGATGAGGAAGGCGAGGGTGGAGGGTTCGCTGGCGTCGCGCTCGCCGATGCGGAGCGCGGCGCTGACCAGGAAGAGGGCGACGGCGGTCAGGTTGAGGATCATGTGGGTGGTGGCGGTCTTCTTAGCGGGGTGGTCTGTTCGGATCTCCCACCAGTCGGCGAAGCCGGGCACGGCGGCGACGAGGGCGGTCGCAATGCCGAAGATCAACACGGCGAAGGCGGCGCGGACCGCCTGATTGCCACCGTCGAAGAGGACGTTCCAGAGGTCGAAGAGAACGGCAAGCAGGAAGAGGCCGATCGGGAAGTGGATGACGATGGCGTGGAGCGGGGTGCCGAAGGGGCGGCCCTGGAGCACCGCCTTGACGTACTGCATCACCGCTACCCCTTCTCCGGCAGCCGGGCGCCGCCTGCTTCGGCCGTCTCGCGCCACTCATCCTTGGAGACGCGGGCGACGGAGATGCCGTAGTCGTAGGCCATCTTGCCGCCGAAGTAGCCGCCCTGACCTAAAGCTCCCGCGCCGAGGATGGCCAGGACGAAGGGGATGATGCCGGCCTGGGCGTCGGTGCGCCAGCCGTCGAGACGGAAGACGAGGCTGGCGGCGAAGAGGACGGTCGCCGACGCGTTCAAGATGAGGTGGAAGAGGCCGAGCTGCCAGGCCGGGCGGCCGCGTTTAATGCCCAACCAGTCGGCGAGGCCGGTCGGGATGGCGATAGCGGCGGCGATCAGGCCGGCGATGATGGAGAGGAAGGAAGCCCGCACCAGCGGATTGCCGCCGACGTCGAAGAGGGTGAGCAGGTCGAAGACGACCGCCGCCGGCCAGAGCGCCGACGGGATGTGGACAATCGCCGGATGCAAGGGATGCCCAAGCCACGAACCCTGGAGCAGGTTCTTCATACCCCTCCCGTCACGCGTCATACGAAGAGCGGCCGTCCGTTGGGGGCGATTCTCGCATGTCACGTGCCGTGCTGAACGAGGACAGCGAGGGCGGCGAGGGCGGCAAGGACGGCAAGGACGGCAGGGAACGGCTCCTTCGAACATCCTGCGCGCCCCTCCCGTCATCCTGAGTAGTCTGTCAAGGGCACTCCGTCATGCTGACCGCAGGGAAGCATCCCCCGGCGAAGCCGCGTCTGCCTGATGACCGCCGCTGCGCTGCGCGCGGGGATGCT
>JBOGUE010000148.1:0-5972 GCA_050695955.1 Thermomicrobiales bacterium
AGCCGCGGGAGAGCACGTCCATCCGTGACGCGAAGGCGCGGCACGACGAGCAGCCCGCCAGGTGGGCCATCAACGCCCGGTTCGCGACCGGATCGAGCGCCCCATCCATCCGGGACGAGATCAGCGACTCGGCCTCAGCATGCGTCAATTCGGCCGGACGTCCGGCCCCCTGCTGGTCCGGCGGGCGTTGCGCGCTCACCGGTCCCCATTCTCGCTGTTCACGGTCGATGCATCCTCGTTCGGATTTCCATAGGCCGCCGCAAAAGCCTTCCGCGCCCGAAAGAGCCGGAGCTTGGCGGCATTCTCGGTGATATCCAGGGCGGCCGCCGTCTCGGCCAGCGACAAGCCCTGGTAGTGACGGAGTAGCAACGCCGCCGCGTAGTGCCGCGGCAACTTCTCCAGCGTCTGTTCGACGTCGTACTTGCGGCTGACCGCGCGGTCGATCCGCTCGTCGGAGGCATGCTCCTGACCAGCCAGGAACGGCACCCACTGCACCAGCTTCTTGCGGCGCATGTGGGAGATGGCAGTGTTCGTGGCGATGCGGTAGATCCAGGCTTTGAAGGCCAGATCGGGTCGGGTGTTGGGTAGCGCCCGGTATGCCTTCACAAAGGCGTCCTGGGTCAAATCCTCGGCCAGCGCGCGGTCACCGACCATCCGGTGAAGGTAATTCAGGATCGGCGCGTGGTAGAGCTCGAAGAGCCGCTCGAAGGCGACCGGGTCTCCCGCGCGTGCCCGCGCTACGAGATCCCCTTCGTCAACCACGCCGCCGCCCCCAACCCGTGCGCCGGTTCGTTGTCCTGTCTGCCCGGCCCAAACGAGTGCCTGATCCATCCTGGCGGCCACCCCATCCTTTCCGCCTTTCCAACGCGCCGCACGCGCGATCCGTTTCGCGGTGCCCACGAGCGCGCGAAAAGGCGGCCGGGATCGACCGCCCCTCCAACCTCGCGCCAGCATAGCAGATGGAGAAACACGCACTGCTGAGCACTCAGGGGGCACTCCACCCGGGTGTACGTTCCACGTGGAACGCTTGTCGCCGGTGACAGGCCGCTACCAGCTACCTATGCTTCCACGGTTCTCTGTCGCCGCGTCGCCGGGGCGCCGGCCGGCGCGGCGCGCTCCCCGGTTGCCTCACCCATCCGCTGATACTTCAGCAGTGCGTTCAGCTCACCGCCGAGGAGGATGAGCAAGCTCACCAGATAGAGCCAGAAGATGAACGCTAGCACCCCGCCCAGCACGCCGTATGCCGCGACGTAGGACCCGGCGTAGCGGAAGTAAAGGCCCAGCCCGAGCGTCGAGAGGCCCCATAGCACCACCGTCAAGACCGCGCCTGGCGTCAGCCAGCGGAACGGCGCATCGACGTTTGGCCCCGCCCAATAGAGGATGCCGATCCCCACCATCAGAAAGACGAGGATCGCCGGCCAGCGCAACCAGGAAAGGGCAGTAACCCATCCCCCGGAGATGCCCAGCCAGTCGGTCACCTGCTCCCACGCCGTCAACCCGGTGATGAGCACGAGCGAGCTGCCGATGAGCGCGATCCCGAGCGCGGCCGTCAACGCAATCGCAATGCCGTTCCGGACCGGCCACGATCGGGTTTCCTCGACGTCGAACGCGGTATTGAGCCCTTTCATCATCGCCGCCACCGCGTTCTTGCCGCTCCAAAGCGCCAGCACGGCGCCGATCGAGAGCAGTCCGCCCGCCTGTTGCGTCAGCACATCCCGGATCGGATCTTGTACCGCCGCCGCGGTCTCCGCGGGCAACTGCTCGAAGAGCCAGTTGGTGACGTCTGTCACGACGTCGTCCTGACCGATAGCGTTGGTAATGAACCCGGACAGGGCCGTCACGAAGACCAGCAGCGGCACGACCGCGAAGAGGATGTGGTAGGCGACCGCCGCTGCCTCGTCCATCAAGTCGTCGTCCTGGACCTGGCGGTACATCGACTTGGCGACGCCCAGGAGATCGATCCCCCGGATCGTCATGGTGAACCTCCCATTGCCGCGCGGACCCGGATACCTGTCGTTACGCGTCCGGCCGCCGCACGCTCACGACGATCCCCTGCGCAACTCCCGTACCGTGAGCGGTTTGTCGCCGCCCGGACGATGGCATTGACATAAGACTGCGGCCCTGACTCTGCACCCTCCGGTAGGCCGGTGCTATTGTGCCCTGAGCACGCGTCTGACGCGTCGCCAGCGGCGTGTGTCGGAACGACAAGGAGGAGCAACGGAGTGGGGAAAGGTTCGTTTCGCGTGGTCGATGCCGATGCCGAAGGAAGGCGCGGCACGACCGTGATCGCCACCGGCGCCGGCCGCGCCGACGCCGTAGAGGCGGCGCTCACCGGTATCCTCGCCGCGTCCGGCGGCGGCGACCGCGCGCACGACGCGTCGGTGGCCATCCCCCTCCGTGCCGAGCGGCCCGACCTCATCTCCTTGGTCCAGGCGCTCGTTGCTCAACTTGCCGACGAAGCGCGTGAATCCGGCGCGGCAGTCGGCGGTCTCCGTCTCGATGGGCTCCTGCGCACCGACGACGGCCTTACCGCCTGGGGCTATGCGTTCGTCACGCCCAACCTCAACACAACTCTCGACGTGCCCGAGGTCGCCGATGTCGCCGTTACAGAGGAACGCGGGCAGACGACGATCACCGTGACGCTCGCGCCCACATCGTCAGTACACACACGATGAAGATCACCGTCGACATCCGCGCCAACACGCTGCGCTGCGAGTTTGCATCGTCGCGCCCCATCGCCCGGGTGCGGTCGGCGCCGGCCGTCCTCGACGTCGGCGAAGGCGGCCGCCTCATCGGCGTCGACGTCGAGCATCCCAGCGTCGCCCTCCCAGCGAACGGCGAACCCGCCGCCACCCTCGATCCCGCTACCGGCTCCCTCTACATCGCCCTCGAAGCGTCAACCGACCGCCACGCCCGTAGCGCGCGGGTCATCGTCGAACTGGCCACCGACGACGCCGGCATCCTCGCCGCCCTCATCGTCCCCTGCCGCGGCGCCGGGTACGAAATCACCTACCCCAGCGGCAACCGCTGATGGACCCTCACCCGGCCCGGCGGGCTGGCCCCCTGCGACTCCGACACAACTGCCCGTCATTCCGATTGAGATGAGGAATCGTCCCGTCGATCCTGTGATGGGACGATTCCTCGCGGCGGCTCGGCATGACGGAGGTGCGGCATCGTGCCGTGGCGCCTACCGCCGCGGCCCGTCGAACGGCGACTCCTCATCCTCATCAAAGCCGATGCCCTCGATAGCCGCGATCACGTCGCGTGCCTCCGCGAGCCGCGACTCCAAGACAGAGATCGTGTGCTCCAGATTGTATGAAGAGGCCCAGCCACCGAAGCCGGGTCCGAGGGGCCGGATCATCGCCCGGATGCCCTCCTGTTGCAGCGCTTCGACCCACATGCCGGCGATCATCTCGTTCGGCGCGGTCGCCAGATAGACGACAGGTCCGCTGCCCGTCTCCTCCACGCGCAACCGCACCGGCTCGTCCTCCGCCGGCGGCTCGTCCACCAGGGGCTGCCCACAGTCTGGGCAGTCAACGACCCAATCCTCGAATGCGCCGTCGCCGGTCGGGCAATACCGCACCATCGCGCCACACCTCCCACGTATGCTGTCCGGGGTACGATAGCGTACGCGGCCAGAAAGCATATGCCTCACACGCGCATCCCTCTCGCGTTCTTCAGTCGGCAGCCAAACACGACCAGTCATCGGGAGAGGGGAGACGACGATGCTCGACGACGGCACGCGCCTATCGCTGATCGCCCCACGATCACCGCCTACGACCAGGAGGAGTATGCCCGCGTCCTCCACTACGACCGCCCCATCGCCCCCTCGCTCGCCGCCTTCAAGGCCGCCCGCGACTGTACCGCCCCACTCCTTCACCTGATGACCCCAGAGGACTGGTCCCGCGAAGGCGTTCACGTCGAAAGCGGCCCCTACCGCGCCGAAGATTGGCTCCGCATCTACGCCGCCCACGCCCACGCCCACGCCGACCAAATCCGACGCGCCCGCGCCGCCGCGCCATAGCCGTCACCCATCGCTCCCCGATCGGCGCGTCGGCATGTTGGCGACAGGAGGATGGCGTGGACAACGTGCACCAACGACAAGAGCCACAAGCAAGGCGATTGGAACTGCCGCGCGGCTATGCGGTCGCTTCGGGCGAGGTCGAGTTGCTTACGTGGGCGTATGTGGACGAGCAGCTTCAAAGTGCCCTCAACTATTGGCTGGCAACCACCTGTCCAAACGGCCGGCCCCACATTACGCCCGTTTGGGGCGCATGGGTGGACCAAGCGCTCTACTTCGACGGCATCCCGACGGCTCGATGGGCCCGCAATCTCGCAACCAACCCATCCATCGCTATTCATCTAGAAAGTGGCGCCGACGTGGTGATCCTCGAAGGCGTTGCCGAGGACCTCGTCACGGATGTCGATACTGCTGCTCGCGTCGTTGCAGCGTGGGACGCGAAGTACGGCCGCCTCCATCCCAAACCGGCCGAAGAGGGCATCTTCCGCCTCCGCCCGCGCACCGCCCGCGCCTGGCGCGCATTCCCCGAGGACGCGACTCGCTGGCGCTTCTCTGACAACGAGGGTCCTGAACCATAGGACCGAATCGAGGTTCAATACGATGCCCGCAACAAATACCGCAGCACCTCCTCCCTATGCGACAATGAACTGGACATAATCTGCGACTCAGTCTCGGCCAGCGGATAGGGCAGCTTCCGCAGTTCAGCCGACCACCGCCGAGTCTCACCGTCCCAGGTCAGGACGCCGTATTTGCACCGCAAGTCGCCGTCCCTCGGGTTCCCGACCGCCGAGACGTCGACCAGCAGCGTCCCGTCCACCTCGCGCGTGTAGCAGATATGGTGATGACCGAAGGCGATCGCGGCCGCCGCGATGTCTCCCATCACCTGCCGCAGTTCCCGGTCGCTCATCTCCGGCCGGAACTTATCGCGCACGTTGTGCGGATTAGCGTGGACCACGAGCAGATCGTCCGCCGGAGACTCGCCGCCCGGCGGCGTGATCCGCCGCGAAAAGGGGAGGGCGGCCAGGTACTTGACGCCGTCCGGCCCGATCTGCTCGATCACGTACCGAACCGTCGCGCTCACCCGACCTCGTTCGCCCGCCTCGGCAACCTCGGCATCGCCGTTCCCCTGCAACACCGTCCAGTCGCGCGCCCGCAGCAGATCGAGCGCCTCGCGCGGCCCCGGTCCCGCCACGCACAGGTCCCCAGCCACAACCACCTCGTCGAACGGCCCCTGTTCGTCGAGATCACGCAACACCGTCTCCAACGCCAGGTTGTAGCCGTGAATGTCCGACATCACCGCGATGCGCATATCTCCCACCTCCCGCGTCTTCCGTCTTCCGCCTCCCGTCATCGGTTGACGCCGCCACCGCCGCCAATCATCATGGATTGCGCGGATTGAGCGCCGCCTTGCCAGTCGAGGATACCGGAATGGATCGATGACGACCGGGACCATCAGCGCCCCTGGGAGCCTACCGCTTCCCCTCACGCCACTCATCGGGCGAGAGCGGGAGTTGGCCGACGTCTGCAACCTCGTGCGCCAGGACGACGTTCGCCTCGTCACCCTCACCGGCCCCGGCGGCACCGGCAAGACCCGCCTCAGCCTCCAGGTCGCCGCCGAGTTACATGGGCAGGATGCGTTCCCGGACGGCGTCCACATCGTCGCCCTCGCCTCGGTCGTCGACCCCGCGGTCGTTCTCCCCGCCATCGCCCAGGCGCTCGGGCTGCGTGAAGGCGGGGATCTGCCGCTCGATATGCAACTCCAGGCCGCGCTCGGCGACAAGCATCTCTTGTTGATCCTCGACAACTTCGAGCAACTAGCTTCCGCCGCGCCTGCCCTCGCCGGACTCCTCGCCGCCTGCCCCGGCGTCACGGCACTCGTCACCAGCCGGGCCGCGCTGCGTATCCGTGGCGAACGAGAAATCCCGCTGCCGCCGCTCGCCCTACCCGATCC
>JBOGUE010000149.1:0-3313 GCA_050695955.1 Thermomicrobiales bacterium
ACTGGGAGACGTGCAGCCGCGTCCTCGACAGCCAAACGCAGCTCGACGCCCTGATGGCCGGTTGGTGAGCTAGTGATATGAGCACCGCCGCACCCGGTCGCCGCGACCGTCTCACCTTCAAGGGCAATCTCAAGGAGACGCGCTACGGCTGGTTACGCCTCACGCCCGCCTACTCCGTTCATCTCGTCGCCGACCTCCTCGACGCCCACGCCGCGCCCGACGCCGTCCTCCTCGACCCCTTCTGCGGCACCGGCACCACCGCCCTCGTCTGCGCCGAGCGCGGCGTCGCCTGCGACACCACCGACATCAACCCCTTCCTCATCTGGCTCACCCGCGCCAAAACCCGACCCTACGCCCCGGACCAGGTCACCGCCTTCGTCCAGGCCGCCGAACGAGTCGCCGCGGCGATGGCAAACGACGCGGACCTATCCCCCTGGACGCCACCCATGCATCAAATCGAGAAATGGTGGGATGCCCAACCCCTCGCCGCCCTCGGCCGCGCCATGGCCGCGATCCGCGAGCTAGCGCAGACGACCGAGGAGTCCGTCGTCGATCTCCTCAAACTCGCCTTCTGCCGGGTGATGATCGAATCCTCCCACGCCAGCTTCGGCCACCAATCGATGTCGTTCAGGCGACAGGCGACAGGCGGCAGGCGACAGGCAGCCGACGGCAACCCCCCCTCTCCCGCGCATCGGGAGAGGGGGCTGGGGGATGAGGGCTGTTCATGGCGCCAAGCCGTCGCCGCCATCGCCCAATCCGCGCAATCCCCCATCGCCATCCCGCCCCGTGCGCTCCTTTGCGACGCCCGCACTCTCGCGGACGCGCTCCCGCCGAATCACTACGACCTCGTCGTCACCTCGCCGCCCTATCCCAACCGGATGAGCTACATCCGCGAGCTGCGCCCCTACATGTACTGGCTCGGCTACCTGCGCGACGGCCGCCAGGCCGGCGAGCTCGATTGGCAAGCCATCGGCGGCACCTGGGGCATCGCCACCAGCAACGTCGCCAAATGGACGCCCAACGGCGAGACGCCGCCCCCCGTCCCCGGCCTCGACGATACCCTGACTGCCATCGCCCGCCGCGGCGACCTCCTCGCCCGCTACGTCCACAAATACGTCGCCGACATGGCAACCCACTGCCGGGAGCTCTTCGCCGTCGTCAAACCCGGCGGCGCCATCCACTACGTCGTCGGCAACTCGAAGTTCTACGATGTCCTCCTCCCCACCGAGCAGATCTTCGTCGCCCTCTTTGCCGCCGCCGGCTTCGTCGACCTCGACACCCGCATCCTCCGCAAGCGCACCTCGAAAAAGGAACTCTTCGAATACCTCGTCACCGCCCATAAGCCTGGGGAGGCGCGCTCTGCTTGACGAACGAGCTGAATGCGCGGAAAATCCTAAATGCTGAATTGCACAATTCAGCTGATGGGAGGACGGCAATGGCTCAGACAAAAATCGTTCGGCAGCGACGGAGTGGGCAAATCACGATTCCGATAGAGTTTCGCCGTGAACTTGGCCTAGAGGAAGACAGTGTTCTCCAGTTCACCCTCGACGGCAACCGGATGTACATTGACCCGCTGCTTTCCGCCAACCGTGGCGATAATAGAGAATGGCTCCGTGAGCTCTACGAGTACTTTGCGCCCGCGCGGGCCGAAGCGATAGAGAAGGGTTACACCGAGGAAGAGATCAACGAGTGGATCGACGAGGCCGTGCGTGAGGTGCGTGCCGAGCGTGGTTAGCGCTGTTCTCGACACGGTCGTCTTTGTGCGCTGCATGCTCAATCCGCGAAGCATTTGGGGACGGGTAGTTTTCGACCGCGCGGTTGACTACCGATTGGTCGTTTCGCCACCCGTTATCGCGGAGGTCCTCGATGTGCTGGGTCGCCCCGCGGTAACGCGAAAGTTCCGCTTCGTTGCAGGGCTTGATTTCAGGGCCCTCCTGAGCATCCTCGGCAATGCCAGCGTGGTCCAGCCGTTGCCGATTCCAGCAACTTCGCGCGACCCGAACGACGACAAGTTCCTCGCCACCGCGCTCGCCGCGAATGCCGACTACCTCGTATCAGAGGACAACGACCTGCTCGTCCTCGGCGAGTATCAGGGCGGGCGTATCGTCGACGCCCGCACCTTCCTCAATCTCCTTGAAGGCGATCACTCCGCAAGGTAAACGCGGCGGTGCTATTTCGTCGGGCAAGCGATCACACTTCGGTCGGCGTCCCCATCGGGCTAGCCACGGGCGATGCAGACGCGCCCGGCGTCCCGCTGTCCGCCGTTCCCGCCGGCGCGCTCAGCGCCGGTCGCGTCGCCTCGGGCTCATCCCCATCATCTCCCGAGAGTTGCCCCAGCATCCCTCCGATGCCAACACTCGCCGCCAGCGCCAACCCCACGATGATCAGCGTCGTCCGATTCATCCCAATCCGCATCCGCCAAACCCTCAGCCGACGAGCTATCAGCTATCAGCCTGTCAGCACTCAGCACCCAACGCTCGCCTCCATCATCGCCAGCCGCAACGCGAGCGCGACGGTCCTAGCCAACATGGATGCGTCGCGTAGCACCAAAGAGACTACCTGCCAGGCTTATAATCTGGCGACGAAGGGACCTTGGCCGGGTAACAACGCCGCGGCTTTCCGGCGTTGCGGAGTTCGCCGCGGGTGGGGAACGGCCTCCCGGCCGATACGAAGAGCACTGCCGATGACGAACCGCGATGGCTCGCACGAGTCGGGGGGCCCGTCAGGGACGGTTGCCTGCCGGCAGTGCGGGGCCACGATCTCTACCACCGATACCACCTGTTCCTGGTGCGACGCGACCCAGCTCGCCCCCGCTGGTTCGCCGCTCGCCAAAAACGGGTCGGTGAATGGACCCGCCCACGCCTCGCGCCGCCGGATCGGCGGCACCTCCTGGTCGCCGGAGACCACCGCGGCCCACGCCCAACCGGCCGCGCCCACCTCGCCCTCGCCAAATGGCAAGCGGACCGGCCGGCGCCGCCTCGGCACGTCGACCTGGAAAGCCATCGCCAACGGATCGGCGCCATCCGGGCCCGTGGCCAACGGTCACCATCCCCATCCCCATCTCCATCCCGCGCCGGACCCAGAAGAGCACACCGCAACAACGGTCGAGCACGCCACGGCGAACCTCGCCGCCACCCAACCGGCGGCCCCGCGGGCTCCGGCTCCCATCAGCGTGCCGGCGTCGAAGCGTCAGCGCAGCAAGCGCCGGCGGTCGCCGTCCGCCGGGCGAACCGCTCCGCCGACCCCAGCGGTCGCGGCGCCGGTGGCGGTCGTGGCCACCGTCGATGTGCGCTCCCGCAAACGCCGGCGACAT
>JBOGUE010000150.1:0-13932 GCA_050695955.1 Thermomicrobiales bacterium
GGATCATGCTCCCGGAGAACGCATCGGTCAACATCGCGAGCTACCAGCCGATCGCCAGCGTCGAGGCGGTCGACGAACTGACGGTGAAGGTGACCTTCACCACGCCATACCCGGCGTGGTACGTGCCCTTCACCGGCGCGTTCATCGGTCCGATCTATCCGGCCCATGTCTGGGGCGGCGACCCGGCGAACGCCGAGGCGATCAACACCTTCCGCCAGGCCCCGATCGGGACCGGACCGTACAAGGTCGACTCCTTCAGCGAGAACGACCAGGTGACCTACTCCCTCAACGAGAACTACCGCGAGCCGAATAAGCCCTTCTTTGCATCGGTCAACCTCAAGGGCGGCGGCGACGCGGCTACAACCGCGCGCGCGGTGCTCGAGACCGGCGATTGGGACTACGCTTGGAACCTGCAAGTGGAGCCGAATGTATTGCAGCAGATGGAGGAGGCCGGCAAGGGCAAGCTGATCGTCGCGCCAGGCACCAGTGTCGAGCGGATCAACGTCAACTTCGCCAACCCGCACGACGAGTTCGAGGGCGAGCGGGCGCACAAAGACAACCCGAATCCATTCATGACCGACTTGGCGGTGCGCCAGGCGCTGGCGCTGGGGGTGGACCGCGGCACAATTGCCAGCCAGCTGTACCAGGAGGGTGAGCCGCCGACGAGCAACATCCTGGCCGGTATCCCGGCCTTTGAGTCGCCCAATACCTCGTGGGAGTTCAACGTCGAGGCGGGCAAGCAGCTCTTGGAGGAAGCCGGCTGGGTGATGGACGGCGACGTGCGCAAGAAAGGCGACGTCGAGCTCAGTCTGACCTACTCGACCTCAATCAACCAGGTACGACAGAAGACCCAGGCGATCGTCAAGCAGGCCTGGGAGGAGATGGGGGTCAAGGTCCAGCTCAAGCAGGTCGACGCCGGCATCTTCTTCGACAGCGCGCCGGGGAACGATCAGAACACCAGCCATTTCTTCAACGACGTCCAGATGTACACGTCGAGCCCATCGAGCCCCTACCCGACCGACTTCATGGTGAACTGGTACGCCGGGCCGGATGGGAGCAACATCGCGCAGGCGGCCAACGATTGGTCGGGGCAGAACTACCATCGCTACAACAACCTGGAGTACGACGCGCTCTACGACCAAGCGCTGGTGGAGACCGACGCGGAGGCCGCGGCCGAGCTCTTCATCCAGATGAACGACATCTTGATCAACGACGTCGTCGTCATCCCTCAGGTGCAGCGAGCGTCTGAAGTGGCCGCCGTTTCCCTGACGCTGCGCGAGGCGAACTTCGCCTGGAGCGACTTCGAGTCGCCGTACTGGAACGTGGCGAACTGGAACCGGACGGAGTAGGCGTTCAGCCTTCGGCATTCAGCCTTCGAAGGCGCCTGCCCCGGCGCACAACGCCGGGGCGGGCCTGTTGGCAAGCAGCGGCCGCCGGTTGGGCGCCTGGCGGCATGCCGTTACGCTTCGACCGTGAACGACACAATCATGCCGAGCTCGTGGTGGCGATGGTCTGACGCAGGGTCGGGAACGAAGCAAATGGCCACATACTCCCCCGGCCCCAGATCCAGTGTCATCCAACCACTCAGGCCGGACGCCAGCGCCTGCATGCCTCCGACCGGCGTGTAGTCCGCCGGCGTGCCGACAATCGCTCCTGTCGCCACGTCGTCCGGCGTCGTTCCCGGCCCGAGTTTGAAGACCTGGAGCTCGTGTGGTTGCTGCCCCGCGTTGACGATCTTCCAGGTGTGCTCCCCGGCGCCAATCGCCAACGGCATCGCAAAGGCGAAGTCCCGCATCGTGATCGTGGCTGTGGCGGAAGGCTCAGAGGCAGATGGCTCGGCGGCGGAAGAGGGCTTGTCCGTCATCAGTCAGCAGGTCGTAGGACCAGCCGATGGCGTCGCGCATGGTCCGCAGCCGCGGCGGCAAGTCCTGGGCGCCGCCGGTTAGCAGCGTCAAGCGGCGTTCGAGACGCGCCGCCAGCGCGTCGGCCGGCAGCAACCTGATACGCGCGGCGGCCAGTTCGATTGCCAGCGGCAGACCGTCGAGGCGAGCACAGACCGTGGCGATCGCCACGGCATTTCCATCCGTGAGCAGAAAATCGGGTTGCGCCGACCGCGCGCGCGAGACAAAGAGCTTGACGGCCTCGTTGCCCTCGATCGCGGCGGCCGTTAGCGACGTAAGGGAGTCGGCATCCGCGGCGGCTGGCAGCACCACGGGCGGTACCGGGAATATCTGTTCCCCCGAAATGCCCAAGGGCACGCGACTGGTCGCCAAGACCTTGAGGGGTGGGCTGTGGGCCAGGAGGTCGGCAACCTCCGGCGCCGCCGTGACGACTCGCTCAACGCTGTCAAGAATCAGGACGAGCGGCTCTGTTCGGAGCGCATCGCGTAGCCGGTCGACGCGCGGCTTCTCGCCTGTATCCCAGATCTCGAGCGCGTCGGCGATGGTCCGCATGACAAGCGCCGGGGAGGTCGCCGACGCCAGCGATACCCAGTGGATCCCGGCCAGATCGTCTTGGAGATGCCTCGCGACCTGCAGCGCCAGCCGCGTCTTGCCGACGCCACTGGCGCCGGTCAGTGTCACCAGGCGGACGTGGGCGGCGCCCGGCAAGTTGCACACGGCCGCGACCTCGCGCTCACGGCCGACGAAGGAGGTGAGCGGCGCCGGCATGCCTGCCGTGACGGAGGAAGGGCCGGTCGTCGGCACGCCAGCCCCGCGGGCAGGCATGCTCCGCACCCGCGGTCCGATCGCCGACGCCAATTGCGCCTGTTCGTCGGCGGACAACACCAGCGCGGCGGCGAGCAGCTCGACGGTGTCCCGTCTCGGCATCCGCCGTAGCCCGCGCTCCAGGTCGCTGATCCCACGGGCGCTAAGGCCGGCGCGCTCAGCCAGCTCTTCCTGTGTCCATCCACGGTCCAGGCGGAGGTGACGAAGCAGGCTGGCGACGGAGGTCGCCTCGATCGATTGTCCAACGTCCATATCGCCCCTGTGTCCAGCCGGCGGTCCGCCGCGGCCTCCTAACCTCCTAGACTCCACAACTCCACATCTGTGAGCCATTGCGTGGGTCGCTCGTCCGATTCTTCCTGGTCTCACTTTGGAGCAGACGACAAGATCGGAGTGGCTGGGGACGGCACCCGGTCAAGGCGCGCCATCTGACGCGTCACGTATTCGACACAGAGTCTTGAGGAGCGCAGCGTTATGACCCAGGTGATGGAACGAACGGAAACATATGTATTGGGGCATTCGCCGGAGGAACTTCGGCGGCTCGACGCGCAAGGCGCCATCCTCCGTCCGTACACGGAGCGGCTGTTGCGCGAGGCGGGCATCGGGCCGGGGATGCGCGTGCTGGCCGCCGCTCAGGCGCGTGCCGCGGCACGCGCCTTGCCGCGGGTGAGCTTCATCGAAGGTGATATCGCCGCAATCGACGAGATGGACCCGTTCGATGCGGTCGT
Organism: Thermomicrobiales bacterium; assembly: GCA_050695955.1. Taxonomy (GTDB): domain Bacteria; phylum Chloroflexota; class Chloroflexia; order Thermomicrobiales; family UBA6265; genus JBOGUF01. Next base: position 3,452 of record JBOGUE010000150.1, read on the forward strand.
CGGACGCCTCATCCTGGCTCATCAGCCGGACCCGTCCGCCGTGCTGCGCCGCCTGGCGGGTCAGGTGCGACCGGGTGGCGTCATGGCATTTGGCGAGATCTTGGTGCTATCCCCGGCGCCAGGCTGGCCGGAGCGGCTGCTCTTCCAGCGGGCTGTCCGTTGGTTATTCGACGGCCTGCGCCGGGGCGGGGTCCACAACGAGATGGGCATCCGCCTTCACGCGACGTTCGTCGACGCCGGCCTCCCCGCGCCCCACGTTCGGCTGGACGGCGTCGCCGTGTCGGGCGCGGATCGTGACCGCCTGGCGTGGCTGGTCGACACGATTCGTAGCCTGCTGCCGGCGATCGAGCGGTTCGGCGTGGCGACGGCGGCCGAGGTCGGGATCGACACGCTCCAGGACCGGCTGCTCGAGGAGGCGACGGCGACCGGTGGCGCCGTGTGCGGCGCCTTCTTCGGAGGCGCCTGGGTGCGCACGCCGGCCACCTGAGCCAGTGGGCGCAACGGTCCAGACTGCCGAGGCGACGAACTCGGTGTGGGAGCAGAGATTTAGCTTAGAGCCAGGTGTAAACGTCGAAGTCGCGGGCGGCGCGGCGGAGGTCGGCGTCGAGGGTGGCGATGCTGGTGATGCCGGCGCGCTGGGCCTCGAGCAGGATCGCCGCGTCGCTGGTGTCGAGGTGGTAGCGGAGAACGACCTCGGCCAGTACGTCCTCCCAGGAGCGTTCGCTTGCCAGCGGCTGCATGTCCAAGGATTGGATGACCGCCGGGCCATTTGTATGCAACAGCGTCAGAAGGAGTTCTAAATCAGGACGAAGCTGAGCGATCAGGGCTGGCCGGAGCTTATACAGATCAAGCCAATCAAAGCCACGTTGACCGGGCTGACTCGCCGCAAGATCAGCACGATGAGCGGCAAGTTGGTCGCGAAAATGCGCCTTCAGAACATAGTGGAGCACCTCACTGTAGGCGGTTGGAGGGACATAACCTAACGTCGACTCCGCAAGGAGCAACCGAAAAAACTGCCTCGCCCGTCCGGCCGCAATCGGCGTGAGCGTTCGTTGGGCCGCGCGCAACCGAGGAACAATCAGACTGCTGTCAACGACTATCCGCGCCGGGAGCACAATCCCGGGCTGTCCAATGTCGAGGAGATTACCGGCCATCTACGCCGTCGAAGGTATCGACATCATCCTGGCCCGATCTTGATTCATCCCATAACCAACCAGAGGAGTTCGCCACGTACTCCTCGTAGGTCTCCTGCAATGCCTTGGCAGAGAAGTTCCGCTGCACCCAGGCATCGAGTTCCGCCTCCGGGTCGATGCCCTGCGCCAGCGCGCGCGCGCTCTCTGCCTTCACCTCGGCGCTGTGCCGGTCCAGATTGGCGCGGGCGATGGCGACTTGCTCTTCGTAGGTGGGCTCAGATTGTGGCTGCCGCTTGGTGACCATCGTGTGTGCCTCCGAACACTGCCATGGTAGGGCACGGGGGGCCGCGGGACAATACGCCGCGCCCGTCCGCTCCGTCTCCCGACGATCGGGCGTGCAGGTCGATTCGTGGGCGTTCTTGGGCCTGCAACGCGTCCGTACACTGTTGACGGCTGGTCCGAACGGGCTACACTCCGCGGCACGTGCCATAACTCGGGGGACCGCCACGGTCGCAACGGAGCGATGAGGAGGCGGAGCGTTGACACACGCTGAGCTGTTCAAAGGCGTTGGCAATGACCGGTCGCAACGACTGGTCGCTTTGGCGTGCCTGGCGTTGCCATGAGTGAGCGTGGCGCGTGCGCGGTCGTAACGCCGGTCGGGGAGGACTGGAGCGACGCCGCGTGATTCCGGCCGGCGCCGGCCGGTACGATTGGCCGTTCGCAACAGGGAGGTTTAGGACGACATGGCGGAACAGAGGAACAGCGGACCGTTTTGGGGTGCATATCAGGAGTTGAAGGCGGGGCGGCTCAGCCGGCGGCAATTCATCCAGCGGGCAACCGCGCTCGGGGTGGGCCTGCCGGTCACCACATTCATCCTCAACTCCGTCAACGTCGGGGGCGTCGCGGCCCAGGGCGCGGCAGCGCGACCCAGCGCCGGCACCGAGGGTCAACAGCGCGGCGCGGGCGGCGAACTGAAGTTGCTGCAATGGCAGGCGGCGACGCACGCCAGCCTCCACACCTCGCAGGGCACCAAGGACATCCTGGCGGCTTCGCTCGTGACCGAGCCGCTCCTCAACTTGACGCCGGACGGCACCCTCATTCCGACGTTGGCTAAGGAAGTGCCCTCGGTCGAGAACGGCCTCCTCTCCGAGGACCTCAAGACGGTGACCTACAACCTGCTGGAGGGCGTCCTCTGGAGCGATGGCGAGCCGTTCACGGCCAACGACGTCGTCTTCACCTATCAGTGGGTTATTGAACCGGCGAACTCGGCGACGAGCATCGCGGTCTACCAGCCGATCGAAGTCGTTGAAGCGGTCGACGACCTGACGGTCAAGATCACCTTCAAAGAGGCGAGCCTGAGCTGGTACAACCCGTTCACCGGTACCGCCTTTGGCGCCGTCTACCCGGCGCACTTCTGGGGCGGTGATCCGACGAACACCGACGCCATCAACACGTTCCGGCAGGCCCCGATCGGGACCGGGCCGTACGTCGTCGAGTCGTTTGCCGAGAACGATCAGGTGATCTACGCGATCAACGAAAACTACCGTGAGCCGAACAAGCCGTACTTCAGCCGGGTCAATCTCAAGGGCGGCGGCGACGCGGCGGCAGCGGCGCGGGCCGTGCTGGAGACGGGCGACTGGCACATGGCCTGGAACCTGCAGGTCGAGCCGCAGGTCCTGGCGCAGATGGCGGAGGCCGGCCAGGGCGCACTGGTCACCGTCGCGGGCACGAGCGTGGAACGGTTGCTGATCAACTTCTCCGACCCGAACACGGAAGTCAACGGCCAGCGCTCGCAGAAGGACACGCCGCACCCGTTCTTGAGCGACCTGGCGGTCCGCCAGGCGCTGGCGGCCTCGTGCGACCGGCAGACAATGTCGGAGCAGTTCTACGAGGGGGAGCCGGGCGAACCGCCGGGAGTGAATATCCTGACCGGCATCCCGGTATTGGAGTCGCCGAACACCGCCTGGGAGTTCAACGTCGACACGGCGAAGCAGATCCTCGAGGACGCCGGGTGGGTGATGGACGGCGACGTGCGGGCGAAGGACGGGGTCGAGCTGAGCGTGACCTACTCGACCTCGATCAACGCCGTGCGGCAGAAGGAACAGGCGGTCAACAAACAGGCCTGGGAAGAGATCGGCTTCAAGGTCCAGCTCAAGCAGGTCGATGCCGGCATCTTCTTCGACAGCGCCGCCGGCAACGAGCAGAACGCCTCCCACTTCTTCAACGACGTGCAGATGTACACGAACAACCCAGCCACACCGTACCCGGCGTCGTACATGGCGAGCTGGTACGGGGGACCGGACGGGAGTAACATCGCCCAGATGGAGAACGACTGGTCGGGGCTGAACGAGTCCCGCTGGTCGAACGCCGAGTACGATGCGCTCTACGACTCGCTGCTGGTGGAGACGGATGCGGAGACGGCGGCGGAGTCGTTCATCCGGATGAACGACATCCTGATCAACGAGGTGGTCGTCATCCCGTTGGTGCAGCGCGCCGCGGCCAAGTTCGCGATCGCCAACACGCTCAACCCAGAGAACATCGCGGCGAGCGACTGGGAAGTGCTGTACTGGAACATCGCGAATTGGAACGAGGTCGGCTAGGATTTAGGCGTTAGGCGTTAGGGACACGGCCGATCCGATGTTCCCCGAATGCCTAACGCCTCAGCCCTAACGCCTAACCCGGAGTGCCTGTGAAGGTCTACGTCCCCCATCCCCGGCTGCGGCCGTATGTGCAGGACCTGCACATCTGGGAGTACGTGCCGACGGGCGATGGGACGCGGGAGTGGTTGCCGGATAGCGGCGTCGAGTTGATGTTCGGCTGCGGCGCGCCGCTGGCGGTGATCGACGGACCGGGCGGGCGCAACTGCGACATGCCCCGGTGGTTCCGTATTGGCTTGATGGACAGACCGATCGTGATCCGCGTGTCGGAAACCGCGCGGCTGGTGGGGGCGAAACTCCACGCCTGGGGCGCGGGTCCGCTACTCGGCGCCTGGAGCGTGGAGGCGAGGGAGACCATCCTGCCGCTCGACGCGACCTGGGCGCCGCTGGCGGCCGAGATCGAGTGCGCCCTACGGGCAGGCGACGACGACCGCGCGATTACCTTGTTGCAGCGCTTTCTGCTGGCGCGGTTACAGGAGGCGCCGGCCGTGCCGCGCGGGCTGCTCGCCGCCGCGCACCGGCTGCGCGCGGCGGACGGCCAAGTGGCAATCGGCGATCTGGTCGGCCGGAACGGCCTCTCCCTGCGCCAGTTTGAGCGCGGCTTCAAGGCGCTGGCCGGCGTCTCCCCGAAGTCGCTCGCCCGGACCATGCGCTTCGAGTGCGTGCTCTACCACCTGCGGCGGGACCCAGGCGCCGATCTGGCGACGCTCGCCTATACCTACGGCTACGCCGACCAGGCCCACCTGACGCGAGAGGTGCGCGCCCTCACTGGCTGCACCCCCGTGCAACTGCGGACGCTGGAAATGCGGGCGCGGGCGCGCCTCGACGCGCGGATCGTCGACAACGACGAGCAACTCACCGCCTAGACCGTGTGCCCAGATGATTCACGATTGTTCCTAGGCGGAAGGCGGCTCGGTGCGGCCCGCGGTTTCGGCGGCTTCGACGAGAGCCGCCCAGGCCTGGCCGTACCGGGAGACTTGGTCTTCGTCTTCCGGCGTTGGCTCATACCAGTCCGCGGCGGGGCGTCGGGGAGCTCGTGGCGCAGGAACTTCCTCAGATAGTCCAGCGCCGGTTCCCAGCCTGCTCCGACGCCCGGGATGACATCGAGCATCTGCCCGTCCCACTCGACCAGTTTGCTCACCGTGGCGTGTTCGAGCTCGAGGACGGTGTCACCATCCTTATCGGGGGATAGGCGCAACTCGACCTTGTCTACCGGCCGATCCCCATAGGCCCAGGTCACGATGAGCAGGCGGGGCGGTTCGCAGCGCAGGATCTCGCCGCCCGCATTGCCTTCGAGTTGGAACGCCCCCCCCGGCGCGGAGATCGCCGGTGACCGGGAGGAACCAGCGGTTGATCCGGTCCGGATTGGTGCAGGCATCCCAGACATCGTCGATTGGCGCGTCGTAGCGCCGTCGCATGAGGGCGGTCGTGGCGTCACCAGCCGCGATGCGTCGCCGCCCGACCACTCGATGGGTTTCGGCAAGCAGACTGGCAAAGTCGGTCATGAGGCTTCTCTCTCCATGCTGTTTGACGTGCTTTTGGACGATGCGCTCGCCTCGTCCCCGAGACGGCGTTCTCGTTTTCCCCGTGCGAGCTCGGTGGCGAGGGCGTCCAACCGCGGGGTCCAGTACCGGCGGTAGCGCTCCAGCCACATGCTGACCTCTTGCAGGGGTGCGGCGTTGACGGCGTACAGGCGACGAGCGCCTTCGGCTCGAACGGTCGCGAATCCGTTGTCGCGCAGCACGCGCAGGTGCTTCGACACCCCTGGCTGAGAGATCCCGAACTCCTCCTGCACAACCGCGCCGATCTCGCCGGCCGCCTGTTCGCCGTCGGAGAGGAGCTCTAAGATTCGACGGCGGACCGGGTCTGCGAGGACATCGAACGCGTGCATGGAGCCATCATATCACTACTCAGTTATATTAGTTGAGGCGCAATCGATCATGGGTTTGCCCGCGTCGTGATGTGACATGTCCCTTTCCATATCTGACCCGCTCGGCGGAGAAGCGGCCGTCTCTCTGCGCGACCGCTCACTATGTCGCATTTCTTCAAGACAACCTGACCGATCCTCGCCAGACTGACAGGCATTCGCTCTGACCGTGAATACTCGCGGTCGGCTGCCGGCGGATCGTCAGTTGCTGCATGGAGGGTCAACGCGACATGGCACAACAGAACACCGGACCGCTCTGGAATGCGTATCAGGAGCTGAAGGCGGGGCGGCTCAATCGCCGCGCCTTTATCCAGCGAGCGACCGCGCTCGGAGTTGGGCTGCCGGTCACCACATTCATCCTGAACGCCGTCACGCTTGAGGGGACGGCCGCGCAGGACGCGCCGGCGACCCGTCCGCTGGCGCCCGACGATCAGCAGCGGGGCGCGGGCGGGGAGTTGAAGATCCTGCAATGGCAGGCGCCGACCCACATGAGCCTGCACACCGCGACCGGCACCAAGGACGCGCTGGCGGCGGCGCTCGTCTCCGAGCCGTTGATGAGTTACTTACCGGACGCGACCCTGATTCCCACCCTGATTCAGGAGGTGCCCTCGGTCGAGAACGGGTTGCTGGCCGAGGATCTCACCAGCGTCACCTTCAACCTGCTCGAGGGGGTGCTGTGGAGCGACGGCGAGCCGTTCACGGCGCACGACGTCGTCTTCACCGTCGATTGGGTCAAACACGAGCCGAACGGCTCGAACAACATCAACAATTTCCAGGTGGTCGAGGCGGTGGAGGCGGTGGACGACCTGACCGTCAAAGTCACCTTCACCGCGCCGCAGCTTGCCTGGTACTTCCCGTTTGCCGGCACCTTCTACGGCAGCATCTATCCGGCCCACGTCTGGGGCGGCGACCCGACGAACAGCGAGGCGATCAACGATTTCCGCCAGGCGCCGATCGGCACCGGGCCGTACAAGGTGGAATCGTTCACTGAGGGCGATCAAGTCATCTACGTGATGAACGAGCACTACCGGGAGCCGAACAAACCGTACTTCGAACGGGTGAACTTGAAGGGGGGCGGCGACGCGGTGGCAGCAGCGCGAGCGGTCCTGCAAACCGGCGACTGGCATTTCGCTTGGAACTTGCAAATCGAGCCGGCGATCCTGACGCAGTTGGCGGAGGCAGGCAAGGGCAAGGTTCACGTCGATGTGGGCACCAACGTCGAGCGGGTGGTCTTCAACTTCTCCAACCCGCGCGATGAGTTCGAGGGTGAGCGGGCGCACTGGCAGAACCCGCACCCGTTCTTGACTGACAAGGCGGTGCGGCAGGCGCTGAGCCTGGCGGCAGATCGGGATTTGATCGCCGCCCAGTTCTACGGCGAAGGTGAGCCGCCGGCGGTCAACATCGTGACCGGCATCCCCGCCATCGAATCGCCGAATACCGCCTGGGAGTTCACCCTGGAGCGGGCGCGGCAGGTGCTGGACGAGGCCGGTTGGGTGCTCGACGGCGACGTGCGGACGAAGGACGGGGTGGAGCTGAGCATCACCTACTCGACCTCGATCAACGCCGTGCGCCAGAAGACGCAGGCGGTCAACAAGCAGAATTGGGAGGCGATCGGCGTCAAGGTGCAGCTCAAGCAAGTCGACGCCGGTGTCTTCTTCGACAGCGCGGCGGGGAACGAGCAGAACGTCAACCACTTCTACGAAGACGTGCTCATGTACACCAACGGCGCCGGGTCGCCGCTGCCGCTCACCTACATGACGTGGTGGTACAGCATGAGCATCGCCCAGAGGGCCAACGGCTGGTCGCAAAACAACGAGTCGCGCTACAGCAACCCGGAGTATGACGCGCTCTACGAGGCAGCCGCGGTCGAGACCGACCCGGAGGTGGTGGCCGAGCTCTACATCCAGATGAACGACCACGTGATCAACGAGGTCGTGATCGTGCCGCTGGTGCAGCGGGCGGCCGAGAAGTACGCCATCGCCAATTCGTTGCGCGAGGAGAACGTCGCCGGCAGCGCCTGGGAGGCGCTGTATTGGAACGTCGCGAATTGGACGGCCGCGGGCTAGGCGTTAGGGCTGAGGCGATAGGCGTTAGGCGTTAGAGAAGACGGTCCCGATCGTAGAGAGGGAAGCTCCTAACGCCTGAGCCCTAACGCCTATCGCCTCGCGAAAGGAAACCCGAACCATGCTAACGGTCTTTCAGGCGCGCGCCGTCGCGGTTGTCGCGCTCGTCGTGGCGCTCGTCGTCGGCTCGTTTTATGTTGGTACCGGAGGCGTCGCCCAGGAGGCCACGCCCCACCCGGCCGGACCGGCGGTTCCACCCGAATTGACCGAATACGCGGCCGACTGGCCGGCGCGGCAGGGCAACCTCGCCGGCCACCGCGCCAACCTCGAGTCGGCCATCACGGCTGACAACGTCGGCCAGCTCGAAGTGGCCTGGTCGTTTGCGATCGAGGCGCCTGGCGTCGTCGGTGGGATGACGGCAGGGCCGCTCATCGCGGGCGAGACGGTCTACATCCAGGATATGCAGAGCAATGTCTTCGCCCTCGACCGGGCGAGCGGCACGGTGAAGTGGGAGGCGCGTTACGACGTGCCGACGATTGGGCCTAACGGCGTAGGGCTCGGCTACGGGATGGTCTACGCGCCGCTGGGAGACACCGCCGAGGTCGTCGCCCTCAATGCCGAGACCGGCGCTGAACTCTGGCGCGTTCAGCTCTCGGCCAACCCGGCCGAGGGGATCAGCATCGCCCCGGTTGCCTACGACAACGTCCTCTACGTCAGCACGGTGCCGGGCGACTCGGAAGCCTTTTACACGGGCGGCGCCAAGGGGATCGTCTACGCCCTCGACGTGCAAACCGGCGCCGTGCAGTGGCAATGGGACACGACGACGGACAACCTCTGGGGCAACCCGCGAATCAACAGCGGTGGCGGCGTCTGGTATCCGTTCTCGTTCGACGACGAGGGCAATATTTACTTCGGCACCGGCAACGCGGGGCCATGGCCCGGCGCCGTCGTCGACGGCACGCCCTACCCCAGCGGCGCCAGCCGGCCCGGTCCGAACGACTACGCCAGCTCGATGGTGTCGCTCGACCCTGACACCGGCCAATTGCGCTGGCATTACAACGCTAACCCGCACGACCTCTTCGACCAAGACTTCCAACTGACGCCGATGATCGCGACCGTCACCATCGACGGACAGGAGCGGACATTGGCGATCGGTGGAGGCAAGAACGGGAAGGTGGTTGCCGCCGACGCCGGCACGGGCGAAGTGGTCTGGGAAGTGGAGGTCGGGCAACACAACGGCAACGCCGAACTCCAGGAGATCCCGGAGGGTGAGACGATCGAGATCTTGCCGGGAGAGTTCGGCGGGATCGAGACGTCGATGGCCTACGCCGAGGGCGTCCTCTTCGTGCCGGTCGTCAATCTGCCCTCGCAGTTCACCAGCACCGAGTTTGTCGGGCACTCCGCCGGCCTGGACGGAGCGACCAGCGAGCTGGTGGCGCTCAACGTCGCCGACGGCTCGGTCAGGTGGACGGTCGAGATGCCGACGATGAACGTCGGATCGGCCACGGTCGCCAACGACGTCGTTTTCACCAGCGGGCTCGACGGCGTTTTCCGGGGCTATCACGCGGAGACGGGAGCGTTGCTCTGGAGTTACCAGGCAGGGTCCGGCTTCAACGCGCCGGCGGCGGTCGCGGGCGATCTGGTCATCGTGCCCGCGGCCGGACCGTTGATTCCGGCGCCGCGGGCTGAAGGAGCGACGCCGACGGCGATCGAACCGGCCGCGGAGCTGATCGCCTTCCGCCTCCCGGCCGACTAGTGTGCCGTTCCTGCGCGCGTCCGAGGCGCCCTCCCGTCCACGGGGCCGCATTCTTTGCGCTAAACTTCGCAAATCACGCCGACTGCCCCTCGACGCTGGGGTGGGCGAGCGTCGGCGCGGATCGAAGGCAATGGGGCAAGGTCGGGACACCGAGAGGCGCCCGCTGCCACGGGCGCTGACGCCATTCGTCGGGCGCGTCGCGCATCTAGACGCACTCCGGCGGTATCTGGCTGACCCGACGGTACGCCTGGTCACCCTCACCGGCCCCGGCGGGGTCGGCAAGACCCGCCTCGCCCTGCACGCTGCCGGGACAACGAACGGGTTCCCCGACGGGTACCGTTTCATCTCCCTGGTCGACGTGCAGGCTCCGGAGGCAATGGCCCCGGCCATCATCCGCCAACTCGGCCTCCGCGAGGAGCCTCGCCTTTCGGCTGAGGACCGGCTCATCGGCACACTTCGCGACCAAGCGTTGCTGCTCGTTCTCGACAACTGCGAGCGCGTCGCCGCGGCCACTCCCCGTCTTTCGAGGCTATTGGAACAGTGTCCGCAATTGACAATCCTCGCGACGAGCCGGATGGCGCTACGCCTCAATGGCGAGCACGAGTATTCGGTGCCACCCATGGCGCTGCCGGATCTGAAGGGAAGCACGTCCCTCGATGAGGTACGGCAGTGCGAATCCGCCGTCCTCTTCTGCCAACGCGCTCGCGCCGTCCGGCCCACCTTCGCCCTCACCGCGTCCAACGCCCGGGCCGTCGCCGAGATCTGCGTTCGGCTGGACGGGTTGCCCCTTGCCATCGAGCTGGCCGCGGCGCGGATCAAGGTGCTTTCCCCCGCTGATCTCGCTGAACGCCTGGGCGACCGGCTCCAACTCTTGACCGGCGGCCCTTCCGACCAGCCGGTCCGGCTCCAAACCATGCGCGACGCCATCGCCTGGAGCTACGACCT
>JBOGUE010000151.1:0-10165 GCA_050695955.1 Thermomicrobiales bacterium
CTCCACGGTTACCTTGGCGATGTCAGTTGCCGGCATCGTCCGAAACGGACCTCCGGACGCGGTCAGAATAAGCCGTGCGACGTCCTGTCCTCGCGCGTTGCCGAGACTCTGCCAGATGGCGCTGTGCTCGCTGTCGACGGGGCGAATGGCGACGCCATGTTGGCGCGCAAGGGGGACGATGAGCTCGCCCGCGCAGACGATCGTTTCCTTGTTCGCAAGCGCAATCGTCTTGCCGGCCTCGATGGCGCGCGTCGTCGGGATGATGGCGCTGTGGCCCGAGGTCGCGACGACGACGACGTCGACGTCGGGGTGGGTTGCCGCGGTGATGAGGCCCTCTTGACCAAAAAGGATCGTCGCGTGATCGATTGCCGAGCCGGCAGAAGCCGGCTCGTGATCGACCGCCACCAACTGGGGGTGATGGTGCTCGATCTGAGCTTGGAGAAGCGCCAGATTCGACCCGGCCGCGAGCGCGACCACACGGAAACGATCGGGGTGGTGTGCGACGACGTCGAGTGTTTGCCGACCAACTGACCCGGTCGAACCGAGCACGGCGATGCCGAGTGTGTCAGGTGCCGGAGGAGGCGAAGCGGTCCTTGAAGTCATCGAACGAAGCGATCGACGAGCGAGGCGACGAGCCAACCGGCGGGAAAGGTGAAGAGTAGCGCATCGACCCGGTCGAGCATGCCGCCGTGGCCCGGAATGAGGGAGCCGCTGTCCTTGACGCCGGCCTGACGCTTGATGACCGACTCGGCGAGATCGCCGACAACGCCGGCAACGGCGATGATCAACCCGATGCCGATGCCCGCCAGCGGGTTGATTTCGAGTCCTAAGAGCCAAACACAGAGCGCACCCGTACCGGCCGCAAAAACGAGGCCCCCAATCAGGCCCTCCCAGGTCTTATTCGGGCTGACGACCGGTATGAGTGGACGCCGGCCGACTGCCCGCCCGATCAGATAGGCGCCGGTATCGCTCAGCCAGGTCACCAGAATGACGAGGAGCAGCCAGGCCATGCCGCGCGGAGCCGCGTCCCAACCAAAGGAAGTCCAGTCGTCGAGATCCCGCAACCATTCGCGCTCGACCGAGCCTTCGACGCCTCGCAGCGCCACCGCGGCGTAGACGGGGATACCGAGATACAGCGCGCCGAGGAATGCGACCGACCAGTCGACGACCGCGCCGGTCAGTTCGGGCTCGAAGATTTCGACCGTGATGGGGATGATCAGCGAGGCGGCGGCGATCGCGACGGCGATTTGCGTGCCGCCGTCCGCCAACGCGGTCACCGCGAAGGCAGGCACCGCCGCGAATCCGACGGCAACCGGACGGTATCCGAGTCGCTGGACGAGCAGCAGAAACTCGAAGAAGCCGATGAGGCAAATGACGGTCAGGGCCGCGGCCAGCACTGGGCCGCCGAGGAATACCGGCACGAGGCCGACAATGACCACGCCGCCGGCGCTGATCGAGCGCTGCCGCATCGGAGGCTACGAAGGAGAATCGGTCGCCGCGTCGGCGGCGGAGACCGCGCCGAACCGGCGTTCCCGGCGGCCGAAGTCGCGCACGGCCTCGCGCAGGTCGTCTGGGCCGAAATCGGGCCAGAGGACGGAACTGAAAAAGAGTTCGGCGTAGGCGGATTGCCAGATTAAGAAGTTGCTTAGCCGGTGCTCGCCCGATGTGCGGATGATGAGATCGGGGTCTGGCAGTTCCGACGTGAAGAGGTGACGGGCGATCGTCTCTTCGGAGACATCGTCTGGCGCGATACCGCTGGCGACAATCTCGCGCACCGCGCGCACGAGTTCTTGCCGCCCGCCATAGTTGAAGGCCAGGGTGAGGATCAGGCGGTCGTTGTCTCGGGTGAGGTCGATGGCGCCTTGTATCGCTTCCTGCGTGTCCGGGGAAAGACCGTCGAGGCTGCCGATGTGTCGTAGTTGGGCGCCTTGGCTGTGCAGCTCGGCCGTTTCGCGCTCGATCACCTCGGCGAGGATCCGCATGATGCCCTGGACTTCGTCGGCCGGCCGTCGCCAGTTCTCGGTGGAAAAGGCCCACAGGGTGAGGCATCTGATGCCGAGCTCGCCCGCGGCGTAGGTGATCGGCCGGATGTTGTCGGTGCCTCGCTCGTGACCAATCACGCGCGGCAGACCGCGTTGGGCCGCCCACCGCCCGTTGCCGTCCATGATGATGGCGACGTGGCGCGGCACTGGCACGCCTGCTTCAGCGGCGGCGGGGGCGTCGACAAGTTCGGTTGAGGGAATCGAGCGACCGCTCACAGATGGTCAGACCTCCATCACCTCGTGCTCTTTTGCCTTGCCTATTTTGTCCGCCTCGTCGACAAAGCGCTTCGAGAGTTCGTCGACCTGATGTTCGGCGCGCCGCTCGTCGTCCTCCGACATCTCCTTGGACGTCAACGCCTTTCGGACGTGGTCCATCGCGTCGCGCCGGATGTTACGGACGGCGACCTTGGATTCCTCCGTGTGCTGATGGACAATCTTGACGAGTTGCTTGCGACGTTCCTCAGTCAACGCTGGGATGGCGATGCGGATGAGCTGACCGTCGTTGGTCGGATTGAGGCCGAGCTCTGACTTCTGGATTGCCTTTTCGATCGCGCCCATGCTGCCCCGATCCCAGGGTTGGACGACGAGCAGGCGCGGCTCGGGCACCGAGACGCCGGCGAGTTGATTGAGCGGCGTCTGCGCACCGTAATAGTCAACGGTGATCCGGTCGAGGAGCGATGGTGAAGCGCGACCCGTGCGCACCGTCGAGAGATCGCGGCGCAGCGCGTCCATGGCTTTGGACATCCGCTGCTCGGCGTCGGTCATCGTGTCCTGGATCATGGGTGTCGCTCCTCCCTCGCGCCGGATAGTCCGGCGTGCTGGTGCTCGTTGCTTCCCGCGCGTCCCCGCTTAGCAAACCACGAACAACGGCGTCGCGTCGAGTCTCTTGCACGGAAAATGCGCCATTTCAGGCGAAGACCGTGTCGCCCCGTGTCACGAGCGTGCCGACCGGTTCCCCAGCGACCGCGTTCTCGATAGCGCCGTCGCCCACCATGCTGAAGACCAGAATCGGCAGGTCGTTTTCCCGGCAGAGCGAGAGTGCGGAGGCATCCATCACGCGTAAGTTCCGCTCAATTGCTTCTTGATAGCTGAGTTGAGAGTATCGGCGCGCGTCCGGATTGAGTCGCGGATCGTCGGAGTAGACGCCGTCGACTTTGTTCTTGGCCATGAGGAGGACGTCGGCGTTGAGTTCGAGGGCGCGTAGCGCGGCCGCGGTGTCGGTTGTGAAGTAGGGATTGCCGGTGCCGGCGGCAAGGATGACGACGCGTCCCTTCTCCATATGCCGGATGGCGCGGCGCCGGATGTACGGTTCGGCGACCTCGTGCATCTCGATCGCCGTCATGACGCGGGTCTGGACGCCGGCCTTTTCGAGGGCGTCTTGCAAGGCGAGAGCATTGAGGACGGTCGCCACCATGCCCATATAGTCGGCCGTCGCCCGATCCATGCCCTTGCTGCTGGCTGCCAGACCGCGCCAGATGTTGCCGCCACCGATGACGACCGCGACCTCGACCTCGCGCTCCCAGACCCGCCGGACTTGACCAGCCAGGGACTTGGCGACCAACGGATCGATGCCAAAGTGTGCGTCGCCCATCAAGGCCTCGCCACTCAGCTTGAGCAGCACGCGCCCGTATCTCGCCACCAATGCCCTCACTCCGTTTGGAAGCGGAAGGTGTATGAGCTGTTGCCGCCTTCCGCCTTTCGCCTTCTGCCTACTCGTCGCTCTGGCCGTCGGTTGCCGGCTGGTCCGCACCCACCTCGAAGCGGGAGAATCGGCGGACGACGATGTTCTCGCCGAGCGTGCCAACCTGCGCCCGGACCAGATCGCGGATTGTCAGTTTCGCATCCTTGATGAACGGCTGGTCGAGCAGGCTGACGGCTTCGAGCGCCCGCTGGCGGTCGCCGAACTCGCCGTCGAGCGCCGCGGTGTCGCCGGCTGGGATCTCCTCTTCAGAGACGTAGCGCGGCGCGGTCGCGGCGACCTGCATCGCGAGGTCGTGCGCCAGCGCCCGGAAATCGGGCGTGCGCGCCACGAAGTCGGTCTCGCAGTTGACCTCGACGATCGCGCCGATGCGGCCCCCGGCGTGGACATAGGGTTCCACCAGCCCTTGGGCTGCCACGCGGCCGGACTTCTTCTCGGCCTTGGCTAGGCCCTGCTGGCGCAGGATGTCGGTCGCCTTCTCGATGTTGCCGTCGGTCTCCTGGAGCGCCCGCTTGCAATCCATGATGCCGGCGCCGGTGCGCTCGCGCAGCTCCTTCACCTGTTGCGTCGTTATCGCCACGTTGACTCCTGGTTCTGAGCTATCAGCCGACGAGCTTTCAGCTATCAGCTATAGGCTTTCAGCCATTAGCCGTCAGCCCTTCTATTCTCCGTCGCTCCGAGCCCGATCCCGTCAGGCCGAGCGCCGTGTCCGTTTGAGTTGCACCCCGCGTCAGAATGACAAACGTACTTACGCCTCGGCCGTTGCCTTCGCGGGTTCCTCAGTTGCGGCGGGGGCATCGGCAAAGTCGACTGGATCGGGGCCGCCCGCGGCCTCGACGGCACGGCCGAAGTCCGCCTCTTGCTCGGATTGGTGGACTTCGAGCTGCATCCGACCTTGCAGGGCGGCGTCGGCGATGCCCGCGGTGATGAGACGGACTGAGCGGATGGCGTCGTCGTTGGCCGGGATGATGAGGTCCACGTCGTCCGGGTCGCAGTTGGTGTCGGTGACGCCGATGATCGGGATGCCGAGGCGCTTCGCTTCATGGATGGCGAGGTGCTCGCGTTTCGGATCGATCACGAAAACGGCGCCGGGGAGCTGCGTCATATCGCGCACGCCGCCGAGTGTGCGCTCAAGGCGCTCCAACTCGGCCAGTTTCTTGGCCGCTTCCTTCTTCGGCAGGAAGTTGAAGTCGCCGCGCTCCTGCTGGCGCTGGAGGTCCTTGAGGTGGCGCAGGCGATTGCGGATCGTGACGAAGTTGGTCAGAGTGCCGCCGAGCCATCGCCGGTTGATGTAGAACTGGCCGGAACGCTGAGCCTCACGCTGCACGACTTCTTGGGCCTGCTTCTTGGTGCCGACCATGAGAACGCGGCCGCCGCGGGCGGTGAGCTCGCTGACGAACGTATGGGCGTCGTCGAGGTACTTGACCGTCTGCTGCAAGTCGATGATGTGGATGCCGTTGCGATCGGAGAAGATGTACGGCTTCATCTTGGGGTTCCAGCGCTTCGTCTGGTGCCCGAAGTGAACGCCGGCCTCCAGTAACGTTTTCATGGTGGTCTGGGGCGTCATGCCCAGGGTGCTTTGAACCACGGATACCTCCCATAGGTTGGTTGATGGTGTTAGTCTTCCGCGCCACTCACCCCACGCCGGACCGGTGCTCGCCCGAGCCCCGGCACCCCCGTTCGCAGTCCTGACGCGTGCTCAATAATGGCCTCGCGGCCGCGAGGCCATCGGCCAGTATATCACTGGGGCTTATTCAGGAACAAAGATTCGACGCCGAAATAGCGCCAGCGAGTGATGATTCGTAGGGGCGGACCCCCGTGTCCGCCCTGGTTCGATTGCATGGGCGTCGGCAGGTGCAACGGTGTCGGCAGACAAGCGCGAACGGACACGTCAGTCCGCCTCTACGTGAATCAGTCGCGACTACTCGGACAAAGCGAGGAACTCGTCCGCGACGTAGCCGGCCTCTCCTTCCTCATCCTCGACCTCGACCCAGGAATAATCGTCGGCGGCAACCGTGTCTCCGATGACAGTCAGAAGTGTGCCAGCCGGATAGGACGCAAGCACTTCGCCATTGAGAGAGGGCTGATCCCGGAGTTGGAGATCGCTACCCTCCTCAGTTACAACGACCAGATCACCTATCTCGAACAGTCCGACAGACTCGGGTTCATTTTGATCAGTCTGCTCAGGATCGTCCGAAGTGTCCGGCTCGGTTTGATCCGCCCCGTCCTGCCCATCGGGCTCCTGCCCGTCCGCTTCCGTGTCTTCAGTCGGCGTCTCTGTCGGCTCGGTCTCCTGCCCTCCGTCGGTCTGGTCTGACTCGTTGCTACCTGGCGTCGTGACGATGTCGACTTGCTGAGGCTCGGTCGGTACAGGAGTGGGATCGGTGATGAGCTGCGTGATTTCGGTCGGAGGCGCGTTGTCGTCGTCGTCGCCGATGAGGGATTGCGCCCAGTACCAGAAGAGGCCGAGCATCAAGAGGAGACCAATGACGGGCAGGGCGACGCGCAGATAGTCGGTCCAGTACCGCTCTTCCTCGCGCTGGTAGCTGACCGTGCGCTCCTGTCCGGCCGGCGCCGTGGGGCGCGTCGGGCGGCCGGAGCTGGAGAACGGGGGCTGACCGCCACCTCCGCCGGCGCGGCCACCACTGCCGCCACCGCGCGGCGGCTGGCCACCCGAGTAGCCGCCGCTGCCGCTGCCGCTGCCTGGTGGGCGTGATCCGCCGGACGTGCCGCCGCTGCCTCCTGAGGACGAACTAGCCAGCATTCCTCCTACGGACGGCGCCCCGGCCGGGGCAAGCTGCGGTTGACGGTGAAAGATGCGGAGGGGTTGCCTCCTGCTTTCGCCGCCGTCGTCGCTCCCCCGAGCCGCTGGCCGTTCTCCTGGTTCAGCCGATTCCCAGTAATTCCCAATCCCTCGCCCGCAATCGAGATCGTCCTGACCCACCAAGTGGCTCTGTTGCGGTGAGTAAAGGAGTGGGTTTCGGCACCAGCCTTTCCGCCAGATCGGTGAGGGTTCGTAGTGTGTGCAGGTCGCGCATTTCCGCACCGGCATACTCAGGTTCCTCTTCGCGCTTGAACCCGTCGCCGCGACGGGCGCAACCTCGAAGCGGGATCGTCCTGAATTCACCCCCCAGCGTGCCGGTCAACCCGCGCCATCCCGCGAGCGCTGCCAGGCGTTGCTCGTGCGAGTGCGGGTAAAACGGGCTGAGTATAGCACGCGACCGGACGCCTTCGCGGGTCATTGCCCGAAGGGTCCCCGAAAAGCGACACGCCGGGCGTGGCAGTGCCCGGCGCGCGATATCAATGCGGTTGGTTGCGTACGGGGAAGCGTCAAACGAATCTATTCCTCGCGGTTGCCGCCGTCGCCCTTGTCGCCACCTTCGGGCGTCTCGTTGTCCCATGGCGTCTCGGGGCCGCCGAAGCGACGGATGAAGGTCTTCGAGGGTCCGGCCTCCGCGCCGCCGCTTGCTTGCGCTGGAGGCGCATCCGGTCTCGGGCTGGGCGACGTTGCTTGAGCCTGCGAAGGCATCGCCACCGGACGGGAGTTCGGCGTCGGCAGCGTGCGCGGCGCTGGGCCGCCGGCGACTCGGCCATCTGGCGGGGCCATCTCGAGCTGGCCTTCGTAGAACGCGCCCTCATTGACGACAAGCGTCAGCGTCGCCACCTTGCCGCGCAGCCGGCCGCTCGGCATGATCTGCAAGCGGCCCCGGCAATTCACCTCGCCGTTCATGTCACCAGCGACGGTCACGTTTTCGGCTTCGACCTTCGCCGTCACATTTGCCCCCTGCGCGACGAAGAGGGTGCCCTGGCATTCGATCGTGCCCTTGACCACACCCTCAATCCGCACGTCGCGATTGGCCTGGAAGGTGCCGTCGACCGTCGTGTGACGGTCGATGATGGTGAAGCTATCAGCGGTGGCGAGGTCGCCGTCGCCGCTCGGCGTGACGCCAACGGGCGCGTAATCGGTCGGCTCGGCCGTTCGCATCGACATCGGTGTTGCCCCTTTACGTTACGTTACGTTACACGTGTTGGACGGCGCGTCACGATGCTAAGCGCTGCCGCGCGCCGCGCGCCGCTGGACGACGGAGGTCGGTTTCGCTTCCGTCGACTGCTCGGAGGCGCCCATGCGGAACTGACCAGTGACGAAGGCGCCTTCGTGGACGACGAGCGTGGGCGCGTGGAAGTCGCCGGAAACCCGTCCTTGCGGTAGCACTTCGAACCGGGAGGTGCAGCGGATCGTGCCCTTGACGAGGCCGGCGACGATGACGTTCGTCGCCGTCACCGTGGCGTCGACATCCGCCTCTTCGGCGATGAAGACGTCCTGCTTGGCACGGACCGAGCCCTCGACCCGACCGTGGATGTGGACGCTGCCTTCGCTGTCGAACTCGCCCTTCCAGGCCGTGTCGTGTGCGACAACACTTGTTTGGTCAGTGACGACGGGGACGTCGGGTACAAGCGGCGCTTCGGCTTCAGAAGCGATGTCGGTCTCCGTGGCCGCGCCGGCGCTGCCGAAGTCACCGAAGTTGAAACCGCCGGCGTCGGCGGGCGTGGCGGATTGATCCTGATACGGCTCCGCCTCTTTGGCGCCCTCGTTGCCGAGTTGCTGGCGGAGCGCGCTCATCTGGCGCTGAAACGAGTCCACCTTGCTTTCCTTCCGGAAGACCATCGAGTTCCCCCCCTGATTCAACGCGCGTGCCGAGGGTTCGGTGTCGGTCGCCCGCGACATTGGGTCATCCGGCGTCGCGGATTCGAATGACCGGAACCGCGGGCGGCGGGAACAGCCACGCGTCGTCCTGGTGATTGCCGCTTATGGTAACACGCGGCGACCGGTTCGCCCTCATCGCGGGGGAATGGTGAACGTACAGACACGCACCAGAGCGTACGTACAGTGTAGCACGGCACGTCAAGGGCAGCGAATCACCAGCCACTCGTGTGCGTGTGGTGGCAGTGGCGCCATTCGTTGCAAAATGGGTTCAGCCCACCATACGACGAAGGAGCAGGGACATGGCTATGCGCGTTGTGACAATTGACGGACGCGGACGCATCGCGGTTCCCGCGGAGTTGCGGGATCGCCTGGAACTGAAACCCGGAGACGCTTTGTTCATTCAGGTCGAAGAGAACGGTTTCGTGCTTCGACTGGCGAAGGCCGTCAATCCGTTCGAATCGTTCGCGGCATTAGGTGAGCGAGCGTACCGAACGGGGCGAACGAAGAGTCTGCGAGCGTTTGCCGCGGAGGAAGGAATCGATCTGGATGACGAGCCGGCGCTTTCGAGTTGAGCTCGTGCGGGACGCTCAGAAGGACCTCAAACGACTAAGACCATGGACCGAAAGGGCCGCCCAACAGCTCTTGAGACTTGAAGAAATCCTGCTCCATTGCCTTCCTCAGTAGTCTGTCAACGTCATAGTGCCCGGTTACCGCCGTCATGCTGAGTAGTCGGTCAAGGGCTATCCGTCATGCTGACCGCAGGGAAGCATCCCCCGGCGCAGCCGCGTCGTCCCTCAGCCCCCGTGCCTGATGACCGACGGTGCGCTGCGCGCGGGGATGCTTCGTTGCCTCAGCATGACGGAGCCTCAGCATGATGGATGGCCCTTGACAGACTAGTCGGTGAGCCGATCCGTCATTGACACGAGTTCCGGTCTCCCCGCATCCGCCTGGCCACGAATCGCTTTTGTGACACATTGTCGTTCTTCCCGTTTGAGTGAATGACGGCATACCACGGGGAGGACGGCCGGGATGAGTCTCTTGGTTGGGCACATCGCCAGCCGAACGATACACGAAGAACAGAACGAGTTCTGGGATTGGGAGAGTGACGAGGCGCTCGTCGTGGCGGCGCGGGCCGACGGCGCCGACTTCGCCGCCCTCTACCAGCGCTACGTCGATCCCATCTATCGCTTCTGCTATCGCCGGCTGGGTGATCGCGCGGCCGCGGAAGATGCAACGAGCGCGGTCTTCGAGCGCGCCATCAAGGCGTTGCCGCGATTCAAAACCGGATCATTCCGCGCCTGGCTCTTCACTCTCGCGCGCAACACCGTCACCGACGCCTATCGCAGGGATCGCGGCGAACAACGACTCGACGCTTCCCTGGCCGTCGCCGATCTCCGGCCCGGTCCCGAGGAGATATCGGCTGATGCGGCCGACGCTGGCTGGATTCGCGAGCTGTTAGCCCACCTCAACCCCGACCAACGGCAG
The DNA here is from genome assembly GCA_050695955.1 of Thermomicrobiales bacterium. Lineage (GTDB taxonomy): Bacteria > Chloroflexota > Chloroflexia > Thermomicrobiales > UBA6265 > JBOGUF01. The sequence goes on from JBOGUE010000151.1 coordinate 9,932, forward strand.
ATCGTCGAACCCCGCCTCGCGGACCTGACCGACGCTGAAATCGCGCGGGTGCTCGGTCGCAGTCATGGCAGCGTCCGCACCACCCAATACCGCGCTGTGCGGCGACTCAGACGAACCTTCGGCTTGGATGCGGACGACAACCGCGGCCGCATGGAGGAGCACGACTATGCGCCACGTACGCCATGACGACGCGGCGGCGCGAGCGGGCCGTCACTGGGACGCCTTCGTCCAAGG
>JBOGUE010000152.1:0-7922 GCA_050695955.1 Thermomicrobiales bacterium
GTCGAGCATGACGCCGGGGAAGCGATGAGGGAGGTCCTGCCAAGTGTCGCGGACGATCCGGGCGGCGGCGTTCTCCACCATCTCGCCCTGGACGATCTCGCCGAAGAAGCGGGAGCGATCTTGCACGCAGATGGTCACGAAATAGATCCCAGGTTGGGCGTAGTCGTACCCGGGCAAGCGAATTGACCGGCGGTGGTGTCGTTCTGGATCGTATGGCATGTCGGGATTCTATCGATTGTGCGCGGCGTCTGCGACATCCTCGACCATGTTTGCGCTATCTTCCCGACACGACCGCCCATCCCCGACGCAGGCAAGGAGGCCGCAACATGACGGAATCGCAGACGCGAACGGACTTCGAGCCGAGTTTTCCGGAGGGGGACGATGCGGCGGACCTCCTGCGACGGCATCGGGAGGCGCTCTTTCCGTCGGTGATGCTGAGCTACGAGGAGCCGATCGAGCTGCGGCGAGGGGAGGGGCAGTTCGTCTACGACGGCGCGGGGCGGCAGTATCTGGACTTCTTTGGCGGGATCGCGACGGTGACGAGCGGGCACGCGATTCCGGAGATCAACGACGCGATCAAGGCGCAATTGGATCGGATTACACATACCTCGACGCTCTTCTTGATCCGGTCGCAGATCGAGCTGGCCGAGCGTATTAAGGCGATGACGCCCGAGAAGTTGAGCCGGGTCTTCTTTACCAATAGCGGGACGGAGGCGAACGAGGCGGCGTTCCTGATCACGACGCTGAACCGGAACGCGAATGAGTTGATCGCGCTGCGGCACTCGTATCATGGGCGGTCGTTCGCCACGATCAACGCCTCCGGGCAGCGGCCGTGGCGCTCGTCGACCCTCTCGCCGCTGCACGTTCACTATGTGGGGAACCCGTACTGCTATCGCTGCCCGTGGGAGAAAACGTATCCGAGCTGCGGGCTGCTTTGCGCGCGCGACGTCGAGGCGGTGATCAAGACAGTGACCAGCGGTAACCCGGCCGCCTTCATCGCCGAGCCGATCCAGGGGGTGGGGGGCTTCGTCGTGCCGCCGCCGGAGTATTTCCAAGAGGTGACGGCGATCCTCGACCGGCACGGTATCCCGTTTATCGCGGACGAGGTGCAGACCGCCTGGGGGCGGATCGGGGAAGCGGACTTCGGGTTCCAGGCGTTTGGGGTCGAACCGGATGTGGTCGTCTTCGCCAAGGGGTTAGGGAATGGCATCCCGATCGGCGGCGTGATCGCGACCGACGAGCTGGCGTCCTCGATCCGGTCGTTGAGTCTCTCGACTTTTGGCGGCAACCCGATTGCAACGACGGCGGCGCTGGCGAACTTGAACTACATCATGACCAATAACCTGCGGGAGAACGCGCGGGTGGTTGGCGGCTACCTGAAGGAACGCTTGCACGAGCTGTGTGAGCGGCACCCGATGATCGGCGACGTGCGCGGCATGGGGCTGATGGTCGCCGTCGAGCTGGTGCATGACCGGGCGACGAAGGAACCGGCGCCCGCTCTGGCGGCGCGGGTGATGGATGGGGCGAAGGCGCGGGGTCTGATCGTCGGCAAGGGCGGGTTGTACGCGAACACGCTGCGCATCTGCCCGCCGTTGATCGTGACGAAATCCGACGTCGATGCGGCGGTCGAAGCGCTGGACGGGGCGATGGCGGCTGCCGAGCCGGACGCGCTCGCGCGATGAGCGAGCGCACGCGGGAAGTGGAGGTCCGATCGTGAAACAGGGCGCCGAAGAACTCGACCGCATCTTGTCGGAACAGCGGGACTACTACGATGCCCGCGCCGCGGAGTACGACGAGTGGTGGCAGCGGCTGGGGCGGTACGAGCGGGACGACGAGGCGAACGCGCGCTGGTTTGCCGAGATGGGCGAGGTGCAGAGGGCCGTGCGGGCGGCGGACTTTACCGGCGAGGTGCTTGAGCTGGCCGGCGGAACGGGGAACTGGACGGAGGTATTGGCGCGGGCGGCGAATCGGGTGACGGTGCTCGACGGCGCGCCGGAGATGATCCGGATCAATCAGGAGCGGCTGGCAGCCGCGGGACTGGGCGATCGCGTCGCATATAAGCAGGTCGATCTCTTTGGCTGGCGGCCGGATCGCCTCTACGACGCCGCCTTCATGGGATTCTTCTTGTCGCACGTGCCGGCGGACCGGCTGGATCCGTTTCTGGCGGCGGTGGCAGCCGCCGTGCGACCGGGCGGTGTGGTCGGATTTGTCGATAGTAAGCGGGAGCCGATTTCTACCTCGCCCGATCAGCCGCTCCCCGCGCCCGACGACCCGATCATGACGCGCCGGCTGAATGACGGCCGCGCCTTCCAGATCGTCAAGATCTACCGGAGCGCCGAGGAGATGCACGCGGCCTTCGCCCGACATGGGGTGGCGATGGAGGTGATGAAGTCGGCGAGTTTCTTCCAGTACGGTCTTGGCCGGGTCAGTCCGCCGTTGTAGAGACGCCCGCCGTCATGCCGAACGGCGGCGAGGAATCGTGCCGTTCGTTTTGTGAGGACGGGATTCCTCTCTGCGATCGGAATGACGGGGAAGGGCGATCGGAATGACGGGGTGGGGAGATCGGAATGACGGAGGGGTGGTGATGGATCGAAATCAGGGCGGGATAACGGGTACGGGGATTGCCATCGGTGTCGCGGTTGGCGTGGCCATCGGCGTGGCGATGGACAATATTGCATTGGGGATTGGGATCGGGCTTGCGTTGGGGATCGCCTTCAACCTCGCGATGGCGCAACGTAAGCGTTGACGAATTGCCCGTGATTTTCGCAAGCAACGTCTTGCAAAAATAAAACGTGACGTGCATGATGCGGGCATGAGCGATGTGACCCTATCGCCCGCTGAGGCTAGTGACTTGCCCAAGTCCAACGCGCGACCGGCCGACACCGATCAGGCGGGCGCTGCCAAGGAGGCCGGGAGTCTGGGCGACGGCACGCCGTGGGGTCCGGCGTATCGTCTGATGACGATCGGGCTCCTGATCACGATTGTCGGGTCGGCGTTCGAGGCGCTGGCGGTGGCGACGATCCTACCGAAGACGGCCGACGAGCTGGGCGGTCTCTCCCTCTATGGGTGGGTCTTTAGCGCGTATGTGCTGGCCAACATGGTCGGCATCGTCGTTGCCAGTGGCGAAGCGGACCGGCTGGGACCGACACGGCCGTTCGTCGCTGGTGTGGTGCTCTTTGTCGCCGGTCTCCTGATTGGCGGGTTGGCGCCGACGATGCTGGTGCTGATCCTCGGCCGGGTGGTGCAGGGGCTGGGCGGCGGCTGCGTTAGCTCGGTCGTCTACGTGGCGGTTGGGCGGGGGTATCCGCCCGCGGCGAAGCCGCGGATGCTGGCGTTGCTGTCGAGCGCCTGGGTGGTGCCGGGGTTGATCGGGCCGGCCTTCGCCGGGTTGATCGCGGACCACATCGGCTGGCGATGGGTTTTCTTGGGGCTGATTCCCTTCCCTATTATCGCCGTCTTCATGACGCTGCCGGCCCTGCGCCACGTTCCGGGCGGCGATGTGAGCAGTCGTGACATGAGCCGGGTCTGGTGGTCGGTGCTGCTGGCGGGCGGCACGGCGCTGTTGCTGGCGGGCTTCGATCAGGATCGGTTGTTGCTCGCGGTTCCGCTGATCGCCGTGGGGGTTGCGAGTGTGTGGAAACCGCTCGGGCGGTTGCTGCCGGCGGGCACGGTACGCGCCGCGGCCGGTCTGCCGGCGGCGGTGGCGGTGATGGCGCTGGTCAATGGGGGATTCTTCGGCGTCGATGCCTACATTCCGCTGGGGCTGACTGATGTCCGTGATCGGTCCGTTTCCTTCGCCGGCCTGGCGCTGACGGCGGCGACGATCACCTGGTCGGCCGGCGCCTGGATCCAAGCCCGGTATGTGCGCCGGGTCAGCGCGCGGTCGATGGTTCGCGTCGGGCTCGGGCTGATCGTGGTGGGCGGCGTGGGCGCGGCGGCGATGCTGCTGGACGGTGTGCCGGTGATCACCGGCGTCTTCGCCTGGGGCTTCGCCGGGTTGGGGATGGGGTTTGCCTACTCGCGGCTCTCCCTGGCCGTGCTGGAAGCGGCGCCGAAGGGTCAAGAGGGGGCGGCGACCGCGGCGATGCAGCTCGGCATCGTCCTGCTGATGGCAGTTACCGCCGGCATGGGTGGGGTGCTGGTCGACGCCTTCGGAGACGACGCTGGCGCTATCCGCACCGGATTGCTCGTCCAGGACGCGCTGATGTTGGCCGTCTTGGTGGGGGCGATCTTGATCGCGGTGCGTCTGCCAGGAGTGCCGTCGCTGCTTGAGCGTAAAGACGAGGACGGCGGCGGCACGGCCGCATAGCGGCGGTTGTGGACGCCGGGAGCTGACGGCGCTGATGCTAAGATGGCGCGTCGCGCGACGGATTGTCGTCGCAGCGGGAGGGCGGTCGGGTGGTTGAGACGTCGACGTTTGGGACCTTTTTGATTGCGGCGTTCCTGTTGCTTGTGATTCCTGGACCGGCGGTAATGTATATCGTCGCGCGCGGCATCCATCAAGGCAGGCTGGCCGGGATGGTGTCGGCGCTGGGCGTAGGGGCCGGCAGCCTAGTCCACGTCGCCGCCGCCACGGTGGGGTTGTCGGCGCTCCTGGTGTCGTCCGCGTTGGCGTTCTCGATCGTGAAGTACGCGGGCGCGGCCTATTTGATCTATCTCGGCGTGCGGACGCTGCTCCAGCGCGCCGAGGTTCACCGAGCGGCCGCGCTGGAACCGGCGCGGTTGGGTCGCATCTTCGTCCAGGGCGCGCTGGTCAACGTGCTGAACCCGAAGACGGCACTCTTTTTCCTGGCGTTTTTGCCGCAATTCGTCGACCCGGCGCGCGGGTCGGCCACCGGGCAGACGCTGGTCTACGGCGTGATCTTCACGGTGATGGGGATCGGCAGCGATAGTGCCTACGGGCTCCTGTCGGGCACACTCGGTGGTTGGTTGAAGCGGCAAGCGCGGCTTTTCTCCGGACAGCGGTTGGTGGCCGGGGCGGTCTACCTTGGGCTTGGCCTGGCGACGGCGGTGGCGGACGTGCGGAGGAAATAGGCGTTAGGCGCTAGGTGCTAGGCGTTAGGGGAGGGATCGATGGTTGATGCGTCGACGCTGGGGGCGTTTTTGGTCGCGGGGTTTTTGCTGGTCGTAATTCCGGGGCCGAACGTGATGTATATCGTCGCCCGTGGGATTCATCAGGGGCGGCCGGCGGCGCTGGCGTCGGCGTTCGGGGTCGAGGTGGGCAGTTTGGTTCACGTCGCCGCGGCGACCGTCGGCTTGTCGGCGTTGCTGGTGTCGTCGGCGGTGGCGTTCTCGGTCGTGAAGTACGTTGGCGCGGGCTATCTGTTCTACCTCGGGCTGCGCACGCTATTGGCGCGGAACGTCAAGCACGAGTTGACCGCGCCCGCGCCTGATAGGCTGCGTCGCGTCTTCTCCCAGGGCGTGCTGATCAACGTCTTGAATCCGAAGACGGCGATCTTCTTCTTCGCCTTTTTGCCCCAATTCATTGACCCAGACCGCGGCTCGGTCGCCGAGCAGACGCTGCTCTTCGGGATCCTGCTGGTGGCGATGGGAGTATGTAGCGACGTCGTCTACGGGTTGCTGGCGGGGTCCCTTGGCGGGTGGCTGCGGCGGCATGCACGCGCTCTCGCCGCCCAGCGGTACGTCGCGGGCGCGGTCTACCTCGGGCTCGGCCTGGCGACGGCGCTGGCGGACGTGCGGCAGAAGTGACGAGCTATCAACTATCAGCTATCAGCTATCAGCTATCAGGCGTCAGTCAATCGGGTAGTCTTGACACGGCGCCTGGCGCGTGTACCGTAGGCGGCGTTCGGGTTGCAATTGCGCCTTTGCGTATCAGACGGGGCGACTTCTGCCATGGACAACGGTTCGCCGGCTGATCGCCCGCGGGCTCACCTCGTCCCGCTACCGGACCTCCCCGCGCCGGACGTCGTCGTCCCCATTAGCCTGCCGCTGTCGCGCACGCCGCTGATTGGGCGCGAGCGCGACGTGGCGGCCGTCCGCGGCTTGCTGCCGCGGGACGACGTGCCTTTGGTGACGCTGACCGGACCCGGCGGGGTCGGCAAGACCCGCCTTGCCCTCTCAGTCGCCGACGTGGTCGCCGCCGAGTTCGCGGACGGCGTGGTCTTCGTGCCGCTCGAATCACTGCGCGATCCCGCGTTCGTGATGCCAACGATCGCCAAAGCCTTTGGGTTGAGCGACACGGGTGGGCGGCCCCTCACGGAACGCCTCGTCGTCCACCTCCGGCCGCGGCAGGTGTTGTTGGTGCTGGACAACGTCGAGCAGGTAGTTGAGGCGGCGCCGCGCATCGCCGAGCTCCTCCATGCCTGCCCGCATCTCAAAGTCCTGGCCACCAGTCGAGTCGTCTTGCGGTTGTCGGCCGAGCACGACGTGCCGATCTTCCCCTTGGCGTCGCCCTCGGTGGGTGATTGGCCATCACTGGCCAACGTGGCGTCATTCCCGGCAGTGCAATTGTTCGTAGCCAGAGCACGGGCGGCGAGTCCGGCGTTCGCCTTAACCCCGGCCAACGCCGCGGCGGTGGCGGCAATCTGTGCCCGCCTGGATGGGCTGCCGCTGGCGCTGGAGTTGGCGGCGGTGCGGATCCCGACGCTGCCGCCGGGCGCGCTGCTGGCGCGGTTAGAGCGGGCGCTGCCGCTGCTGACCGGTGGCGCGCGCGATCAGCCGGACCGCCTACGGACGATGCGCACTGCGATTGCCTGGAGCTATGACCTCCTCGGCGACGAAGAGCAGCGCCTGTTTTGGCGGCTCGCGGTTTTCGCGGGCGGCTTCGGTTTGGACGCGGCCGAGTACGTGGCGGAAGGCGGCGGAGTTGCAAGGCGGGAGGCGGAAAGCGGCGATACGTTCTCAACCGCCTTCCGCCTTCCGCCTTCCGCCTCCGTGCTAGATGGCTTGACGTCGTTGGTCGACGCGAGTCTGGTGTGTCAGGTGGCCGGTCCTCTGGCGGAGGAGCCGCGCTACCAGATGCTGGAGACGGTTCGCGAGTTCGGGATCGAGCAATTGACGGCGAGTGGCGAGGAGCGGGAGGTGCGGGCGGCGCACGCCGCCTATTTCCTGAGCGTGGTCGAGACGGCTCGCGACCAGCTGTTCGCGCCGGGCTACGAGCATGTGGTTGAACGCCTGGAGGTCGAGCACGACAACGTGCGGGCGGCATTGGTTTGGGCGGAGACGGCCGGCGAGAGCGAGATCGGATTGCGGTTGGCGCGGGCGATGGCCCATTTTTGGACCGTGCGCGGGTACTACGGCGAGGGGCGGCACTGGTTGATGCGCGCGCTTGCCCAGGGGGATCGCGCGCCGACCGCCGCCCGCATCCGGGCGTTGGTTGCCACGGGGTATTTGGTGCGTTCCCAGGACGATACCGAGGCGGCGGACGCGCTCATGACCGAGGCGCTGGACGCGGCGCGGGCGGCCGGCGACGACGAAGCGACGGCCGTGGCGCTGCAAGGACTCGGCCAGGTCGCGGCGTATCGCGGCGACTTCGCGCGGGTGGCGGAATGGACCGAGGAGGCGCTGACGCTCTTCCAGGAGCTCGAAGCGACCACGACCGCGGGCCGCCAATATGTCAGTCTGATCTATCTGAACATGGGGCAGAGCGCGCTCGGTCAAGGTGACCTCGACGGGGCGGCTGGCTACCTGGACGAGGCGCTACGGCGGCAGCGGGCGCTGCGATTCGTTTGGGGTGTGGGAGACACCCTGCGATCGATCGGTGACCTTTCTCGCGATCGGGGGGATGCCGTCGCGGCGTTGGCCGCCTATCGCGAGAGCGTGGAACTGGCCCGCGATCATGGCGACCGCCGTTTTCTGGCCGAGGCGCTCGCGGGGATGGCCAGTCTCGACGCCGCCCAGGGGCAACCGGTCCGCGCGGCTCGTCTCTACGGGGCGGCGGCGCTGCACGAGCAGGTCGGCGC
>JBOGUE010000153.1:0-9360 GCA_050695955.1 Thermomicrobiales bacterium
GTGCAGGATGATCCGATGGTAGGTCCGCCCGACGATCGATTGGGGGGAGATCCTGGTGCGGTCCGAACTGCCGTTCTGGCCGGCCGAGCCGGCGCCAAGCAGCAGGTTGACGCCGCCCTGCAGGCCGATCCAGCCGAGCGCGCAGTCCTCGATCGGCTGGCCCCAGGCGACGCGATGCCCGCGCGCATCGATCTGGCCGATTGCCCACTCACCGCGGGGATCACCCAGGAAGAAGCGGACCAGGTCAACCGTGTGGGTTGAGTCCACCAGCAGACTGGAGCCTGGGTGGCCGAAGGCCTCGACGGTCGTTACCTCACCGATCCTGCCGTTTGCCACGGCCTCTTGCGCCGCGGCGTACTGGCGGCCAAAGCGTCGCTGATGTCCGATCAGCAGCAGTGTGCCGGTGGCACGGCAGGCGGCGATCATCTCGTCGGCGGACTGAAGGTCGAGGGCGATGGGCTTCTCGCACAGGATCGCTTTGGGGCGCGCCAAACGGGCGGTCGCGATCGTCATCGGGGCGTGCAGGTGATGGTGCGTGCAGATGCTTACGATCTCCGGCTGCTCATGCTCCAGCACCTCGCGGTAGTCGCCGTACCGCCCGGCGATGCCGAACTCGTCGGCGAAGCGGTAGGCGGTATCTTCGTCGATGTCGGCACATGCCACGAGCTCAACCCTGGGTTCAGCGGCGTAGGCACGCGCGTGCGCGTAGGCAATACGGCCGCAGCCGATGACGGCCGCGCGGAATTTGGATGTCACAGTTTGATACTGCCTGAGGCGAGCCCTTCGACGAAGAGCTTGCTCGTGAAGGCGAAGAGGATGATCAAGGGGATGGTGCCGATGACGTAGCCGGCCATGAGCGTTCCCCAGACCGTGTAGTACTGCGATTGGAACCGGTACAGGCCGAGGACGAGTGGGTAGAGCTCGTCCGAGCTAAGGGTGATGAGGGGCCAGAGGAAATCGTTCCAGGTGCCCAGGATGTTGAAGATGGCGACCACGCCCAGGATCGACTGGGAGAGGGGGACGGCGATCCGGGCGTAGATCGCGAGCTCGCCCGCGCCGTCGATCCGGGCGGCCTCGAAGAGCTCGCGCGGCATGCTCTCGTAGAAGGTGCGCAAGATGAAGATGGCGAAGACCTGACCGCCCGCGATCCAGGGGAGGATCATCGCCCACCGGGTATCGAGGAGGTGCAGGTCCCTGACCACGACGAAGCTGGGCACGAGTGTGAGGATGCCCGGAATCATCAGCAGGACGAGGATGGCGTAGTAGAGGAGTTCCTTGCCGGGGAAGTCGAAGCGCGCGAAGACGTAGGCTGTGAGCGAGCCGATCAGCACGACGCCGAAGCAGGCGATCCCGCTGGTCACGATGCTGTTGAAGATGTAGGGGAGGACGACCTCGCCGGCCTCCCGATAGTTCTCCCAATGCATCGGGAAGGTCGGCCGGAACGGCGCGACGCTGAACTGGTTCATGTCCTTGGTGGAGATGATCAGCGTGATGATGAACGGAAAGAAGAGGAAGAAGCTGACGATGATCAGGAGCGCATGTTTCCACCAGTCTCCACTCGCCAGAAACCGCCGGAACTCCGAGCGGCGCCGGTCGGGTGCTGACGACATGTCGGCAGGTGGTGCGATTGCCATCGCGGTGATGCCTCCTTTGGGCCGGGCGGTCGCTCAGTCCTTGTCCTTGAAGAAGGTCAGGTTCAGGACGGTGAGGGCGAAGATGGCGATGAAGACGACGACGCCCATCGCCGAGGCATAGCCCAGCCGGCCGTAGTTGAAGGCCTGCTGGTACATGTAGAGACCGGGCACCATCGTGGTGTCGACCGGCCCGCCGTTCGTCAACACCAGCGGTCCGGTGATGACTTGCAGGCCGGTGATGATCGAGAGGACCAAGTTCAACCTGATCTGGCCCTTGATCAGCGGCAGGTCGATGGAGAAGAACCGCCGGAGGCCGCTGGCGCCATCGAGCGCGGCGGCGTCGAAGAGTTCGCCAGGGATGTTCTGCAGGCCGGCCAGGTAGATGAGCACGCCGATCCCGCCGACGAAGGGAAAGCTGCTTCCCATCAACGCATACAGCGCGAGGTCCGGGTCGGCGAGCCAGGCCTTGGTCGCCCACCTGTCGAGGCCAACTGCATCGAGGATGGCGTTGAGGAGACCGGCATACGGATCGTAGATGAACTGCCACAGCAGGAGGCTGATGAGACCCGGCACGATGGCGGGCCAGACCATGACGATGCGGTAGAGGTACTGGGCGCGCTGTGACTTGAGGCGGAAGATCCACTCGGCGACGAAGACGGGGATCGTGACCGCCGTGATGGTGCCGAAGAGCGTGAGCGCGACGACGTTGCGCACCGATGCTCTGAAGGTCGGATCGCCGAGCATATCCCGGAAGTTTTTCAGCCCGACGTATTCGCCTTCCCGGCCATAGTCGAGGGTGAAGATGGAGCCCCAAAGGGCGAGGAAGGCAGGGTAATAGTTGAAGATGATCAGCAGGGTGAAGCAGGGGACGAGCAGGAGGTAGTAGTAGCGTGCCCTGACAATGCGCTTCCAGAGCGATCGCCGATGGATCGGCCGCGCGAGCGGTGCGGTCCTGGCCGCGGGTAGGGTCAGCATGCCGTACCCGAGGCGGACGTCGCGGCGAGCCGGAGCCGCCGCAGCGTCGGCATGCGCGCGCTCGTCATTGCGCGCAGCGGCGCGGTATCGAAGGAACGAGGTAGGATTGGCCAGCCGGCGATCCCGGCCACGGCGCGGTCGATCTCGGGCGCGATCAGCGCCTGTTCATCCTCCGTCAGCGGCTCCTCCACGGCATTCGCAAAGCACGCGTTCATCTCCCGAATGGTTCGTGGCTCGCAGCCGGGCAGCACCGCCAACTCGCGGACCGTCCGGCGCAGGTTCGCCAGGGCGGTATCAAGATCGGCGTCGCTCTTGCGGCGTGGCAGTATCCACTCGGCGGGCGGCGGGTTCCGGCCGTTGCCAAAACTCGGCAGATCCCAGTACTCCTCGTGCAAGATGCGGCTGGGATGACCCAGGAAGACTTGCGCCCACTGGATCCCGGCCCGCCGATCGGTATCCAGCTCGGCCTTCAGCTCAGCCAGGCGCCGTTCCCAGGCAGGCGTGTCATGGTAGAGCGCATCGCGCAACGACCGTCCGAGCGGATAGGTGAGGATGCCGCGGAAGCGGTGGATGTCGCCGTGCGGCACCCGTGTCGGCGAGTAGATGACGGCGGGCACGCCGAGCTGCTGCATCGCCTCGTGGATCTGCGGTCCCCAGGATCGGCCGGGTATCGCCCAACAGGAGGGCATGACCCCGAAGACCTCGCGTATTGCCCGCACGCCGGGCTCCTCGCGCCGCACCGCCTCCGCCACGCCGTCGTCCCAACCTCTGGGGGCTAGGTATTCGGCGATGGTCGGGTGGATGCTGTGCAGGTCGGTATGGAAGCCGACGTCATGCCGCCCGATCGCCGCGATGACGTCCGTGCGCTGGCGCGCCCGCCACTGACGGGCCCGTTCGCCGACGACACAGAGGGTGACCGGCGCCCTTTCCGCGGTCAGCAGGTCGGCAACGGCTTTGGCGATGTCGTCGGCCCCCGGCGACACGAAGTCTTCGACGTCAAGCAGAAACGAGAGGTACACGATGGCCTCCTGGCGCGGGCGGATGCCCGCGTCGTACCTTCGTCTACCTACCTCCAGCCCTGCTCGTCCGCCACACGCTCCGCCTGCTCCATGAGCAGGTTCTGGATCTCCTCGGCGGTTTCGTCGAGCTCGGCGCGCCCGAGCAAGTAGTTGTTCACTGCCGTGTCGATGTTCTCGGCGGCCTCAGCGTCGATCTTGTCCCCGTAGGCGATCATGCCGGCTTCGCCGACACCGGAGCTGACCGCCTCGAGCGCGGGCGCCAGGTCCTGGTTGACGTCGACCCCCTTGATGTTGGGCAGGAACTGGCCCAACTCGCCGATGATCTCCGAGGCTTGCGGCGGGGCGGTGATGAAGCGCAGGAAGTCGACGACGAGGTCGACGTTGCCGTTCTGTTCGGCGGTCTTGGTCACGCCGAATTGGTGCGCCGTGGCGCCGCCGATGGCCGGAGCGGGCTGACCGTCCGCGAACTCCGATTGGCCGGGGCCAGTGCCCTGCGTGAGGGTCGGCATGAAGAACGAGCCCCACTCGAAATTCAGCTCGTCGTTCGCCTTGAGGAGACCGAAGCGCCAGCTACCGTCCTCGAGGATGGCGAGACGGTTCTGGGTGAACTGGAGCGCCATCTGTACGCCCCAGTCGGGGGTGTTCGACAAGGTCCACTGATCGGACCAATAGGCGACGGAGTCCTTCATCAGGCGGAGCCAGTCCTTGTATTCCGGCTTGGTGGCGTCGAAGACGCCGTCGAGGATCGCCAGGGTGATGTCCTTCTGGGTGTAGGCGCCGGCGAGGCCGCTGGGCTGGATCTGCGGCACCCAGGTGGCGCGGAGCACCATCTCGCCCAATTGCGGGCGGGACCATCGCATGCCGTTGTATGGCACGAGGCCGGCGTCCTGGAGCTTGGCCAGGACGTCGATGAAATCGACGTAGGTCGTCGGAACCTCGACGCCGGCCTGCTCGAACATCGGCTTGTTGTAGAAGAAGAAGGTGGTGACCAGGTCGTACGGCACGACGTAGATGTGCCCGTCGGGCGCGTACTTGGCGGCCGTGGGCCCCTCGAAGAACTGATCGATCCACTTCGCGCTACCGGGCTGGCCGGCTTCGACGTAGGGGTTGGGCTCCTCCATGTACGAATCGAGGGTGACCCACCAGCCCTTGCCCATGTCGCGGTTGGTGTCGAAGCTCTGTGTCCAGACGATCTCAGGAGCGGTGTCGCCGGTGAGCTGGGTGACGGTCCAGACGCGTGATTCGGTGCCGGGCGGCACGCGCACGGTCTCGATCTCGACGTCGGGATACATCTGCTGGTATTCGTTGATCACGTCTTGCAGGTTATCGTGGGGGATCGGGTTGTCGGGCGACTTTTCCATCGACTCCGACGGATTGTAGGTGTTGGCATTGATCCGGAATTTGCCGCTGAAGCTCTGATTCTGGCGAGCGGCGGCGGTCGAATAGCTCACGCCGCCGACCGCGGCCGTGGACAGGGCCAGCGACCCGGCCACGAGCGCGCGCCGCGAGATTCGGCTTTCACGTACGGATTGAACCAGGGGCCGCTTGAAGGTGTCGGACATGGGACGTCCCTCCTTGGTGGATGCTCTATGTCGGATGAGGGCCGGCATGGCGCGCGGCCCTAGCCGATGGCTGCCTCCGTATGCCTGATGCCTGACGGCGTTCACTACCCCCTCGGCCAACAGACCGCTGCGATCCGGCAAGGATCGACCATACAATCTATAATCGATTATTGGAATGGTAGCAGTGCTGCGACAAGTAGTCAATATGCTCGCGTTGGGCCAGGGCTGGGTCAACATCGCCGGGGAACGGTGGTTCGCTTCGTCCTCTCCGGCCGATCCGCGTGGTGCGTGGGGTCAGGACTGTGCGGGCGCCGCGCCGTGCCGCACGACTTGGTTGCGCAGGACGCCGATCCCTTCGACCTCCAGTTCGACGACGTCGCCCGGCGCCAGCCAGCGATCCAGCTCCAGACCGGAGCCGCTGGTGACGGTGCCGGAGCCCCACAACTCGCCAGGGTAGATCGTCTCGCTCCGCGAAACGTGGACGATCAGGTCGGCGAAGGAGAAGTGGCGACCGGCGCTCGATCCCTCCGTCCAGACCTCGTCGTTGACGCGGGCGATCATCCGCAGGTCGCCAGGATTGAGCTCATCGGTGGTGACGAGATAGGGCCCGACCGCGTTGCCGGTGTCGAAGTCCTTGCCCTTGCTCGGACCCATGCCGACTGGCGCCTCGCGCATCTGCTGATCGCGGGCGCTGAAGTCGTTCCAGATGGTGTACCCGGCGATGTAGCGCTCCGCCTCGGCCCGCGGGATGTCCTTGCCGCGCCGCCCGATCACCACGCCCAACTCCAGCTCGAAGTCGAACTTCTCGCTGTAGGACGGCCACTGCACGGGGACATCCGGTCCGACGACCGTGTCGGGGTCGCCCTTGTAGTAGGCCGGCACGTCGTACCAGGCGGCCGGCACCTCGCCCCCTCGCCCGAGCGCCTTGCTCGCCTGCTTCATATGCCCCTCGAACGTCAGGAAGTCACGCAGCACCCGCGGCCGTGGGAGTGGGGCGAGGAGATGCACCTCCTCCCGGTCGTACGATGTCCGCGCCCCGAAGGCGCTGGCCGTGGTCTGGGCCGCGTCGATGGCGTGTTGGGCCGCCTGGAGGCCCAGTGCGCCAGACCCGAGAAAGGCCACCATGTCCGACGGCAGGAGCAAGGCCGCGAGCCGCTCGGCATCGCAGCCGCGATCGGCCCGCTCGAAATGCGCGGCGTAGGCGGCGGCGAAGTCGACCAACCGGCCATCGATCGCGGCGCCGATCCGGCGTACCGGCCCGGCCGAGGTCGGGATCTCGAACGTCGCCAGCTTCATTCGCTGTGCTCCATGCTCCATGTTCCCTCGCGTCAGCGGCTCATCTCACTCGTCGATGAGCGCCACGGCGCGCACCGGGGCGGCGGTGGTGTTGACCCACTTGACGGGGAAGACGGAGAGTTTGAAGCCGTGGGGCCGCGGGATCTGGTCGAGGTTGGTCAGGTTTTCGAGGTGGTAATACTCACGCTCGCACATCACGCGGTGGGCTTCCCAAAACTGCTTACGTTCAAACATGGCCCAGACCGGCGGATCGAAGGTGATGGCGTCAATGCCCATCAGCATGATTCCCTGATCGATCAGCCAGTGGGTCGCCTCGGCGGTCATGCCGGGATGGTCGGTGAGATAGCGCACTTCATCCTGATAGGACCCGGCGCCGGTCATGATCAGCACGATGTCGAGCGGTTTCAGCGTGTACTCGATGCGGCAGAGCGCCTCTTGCACCTCGGCGGCGCTGATCCCTTCCCCCGGCTCCTTGTGGCGAAAATCGAGCACGACGCCGTCGCCATAGCAGTAGTCGAGCGGGATACCCTCGGGGCCGGGTTTGTCGGCGTTCAAGTGACGGAGGGAGTCCATGTGCGTGCCAACGTGGTCGCTGAGCTCGACGCGATAGGTCGCCGTCAGCCACGAGGCGCCGTATTGGGCAGCGCCGATGCGCTCGGCGAACTCCTCCCAGGTTTCGTACATCTCCAGGGTCGGTTTGACGATCCGGGGGAAGGTGACCATGTCGTTGTGCACCGGCATGCTCAGGTCGATCAGGTTGACGCTCACAGGACTTTGTCCTCTCGCTGCGTGCCGTCGCTCGCCGCGGCTCGGGCGTCCGCTCCCTGCTGGGAGGCCGCCTGGACCGCGGCGAGGACCCACTCTCCGGGCTCTTCGATGTGCCGCCGCATGGCGTCCTCGGCCGCCACCGGGTCGTGGGCGCGCAGCGCGGCCAGCAGCGGCGCGTGCCGCTCGGCGAGCTCGTCGAGCGAGCGGCGAGCCATGGCGTTGGTCACGAATGTGGTCGTCGCGAGGCGCATGCTGTCCCAAAACTGGCGAAGCAAGCGATTCCCCGATGCCTCGATGATGGTGCGGTGGAACGCGATGTCGGCGTCGATATGGGTTTCACGGTCGCCTTGAGCCGCCGCCTCGCGCATCTGGCCGAGGTGCATCTCGAGCTGGGCCAGCATTGACTCATCGATGCGGGTGGCGGCGGCCCGTGCGGCGATGCCTTCGAGCGCGGCCCGGATCGGGTAGATGTCGACCAGGTCGTCGCTGGAGATCTCACGCACTTGGGTGCCGCGAAACGGCGAGCTGACGACGAAACCGAAGAGCTCGAGGTCGCGGAGCGCTTCACGCACCGGCCCTTGACTGACGCCAAGCTGCTGCGCCACCTGGGTTTCGACGATACGCTCGCCGGGTTTGAGTTCGCCGCGGACAATTGCGTCGATCAGATATTCCTTGATCTCCTCGCGGAGAACCCGACGTTTCACCGCCGGAGCAGTGCGAGTAGCCATGTAAGTGTCAATCCTTCCCGTACCGATCCTGATAGAGCCCGTCGACGCCACGACCCGTTACGTTACAGGAGTTCCATGCCACCATCGACGTACAGACACTGGCCGGTCACGTAACTGGAATCGTCGCAGGCGAAGAAGACCACCGCTGGGCCAAGCTCACGCGGCTGTGCCGCCCGCCGGAGCGCGATCTTGTCCAAGACAATTGGCCGGATCTCATCATCACCCATGACCCACCGCGTCATGTCGGTGTCGAACAGCCCTGGGTGAATACAGTTTACGCGGATGCCATGTTCGGCCAGTTCCGCTGCCATATTACGTGTCAGCGCCTCAATCCCCCGCTTGGTAGGAGCATAATGTGTGCGACCAGGCAGCGCCAAACCAGCCTGCACGGAGCCGATGTTGACGATGTTGCCCCGGCGGCCTTGCGCCACCCACTCGCGGACGACGACCTGGCTGCAGAGCCACTCACCCTTCAGATTGACATCGGTCACGCGTTGCCATTCCGCGTCGTCCAGTTCGAGAAAGGGGACGATGGACTCCACACCCGCGTTATTCACCAGCACATCGATCGGACCAAGTTCTCGCGTGATGCGTTGCACCATGGTCTCGACCTGTTGGCGGCTGGCGACGTCGGCCTGCACGGCGAGGGCCCGCCGACCGAGGCCGCGGACGTAGCTGACCACATCCTCAGCCTTGTCGGCGCTCGCCACATAATTGACGGCGACGTGCGCTCCCTCCTGGGCGAGGACTTCGGCCACGCCACGACCGATCCCGCGGCTAGCGCCGGTCACCAAGACCACCTTATCCGCCAAGCGCATCGGGCTATCCCCCTCTTCGACACACGGTCCGTCAACGGCCAAGAGGTTGCGGCATCACGCCCCGGACGACGTTCGGGGAAGGCGCCCGCACCTGAGCGGCGTGACGAACGTGCATGACCAGAGCGAAATGGCCGTCGACGCCTGTAATTGATTATCGATTCTAGGCTATGCCCTTGGAGCCGTCAAGAGGTCGGCTCGTTCAGCCCGACCGGCGCCAACGGCCTGCCGACAGTGTATCTGCCAGAGGAGGCGGGGCCGGAGTTTGGCGCCGAAGCCGAGGAGCAGGTCGCCGGAGGCGTGTGAGTCAGGCTCGCGTTAGGCCGGCGCCGCTTCGATGAGTTTCAGTCCTGTCGTGGTGGGGACAATCCGCGTTCGACGAAAGCTGGCCGCTGCTAAGAGCGTCGCGAAGTCGCCAGCCGTGCGCTCGGCTCCGCCGTGAATGACCAGCATGTGCAGATCCATGAGCGACGCGCTCGACCCGCCTTCGTTGTCGGGTGGGATGACCTGCTCGATCAGCAGCAGCGTGCTCCGCGGAGTCATGACGCGACGGCAGTTGCGCA
>JBOGUE010000154.1:0-17172 GCA_050695955.1 Thermomicrobiales bacterium
GGGCTAGGGGCTAGGGGCTACGGAGCGCCGTCATGCCGATTGCTCCCCGTCATGCCGATCGCAGAGAGGCATCCCGCCCTCATGACGCGAACCGGAGTCCGCGACGATTCCTCGCCGCGGCTCGGCATGACGGGGTGACGGACTCGAATTGTGGCTAGTGCGACGCTATGAAGAACGAAGAGAAGCCAGATAAGCGGGTCGTCGTCAGCATTTGTGGGGCGTCCGGCTCGGGCAAGTCGCGGTTGGCGCAGGCGATCGTCGAGAAGCTCGGCGACGACGTTGCCGTTCGAGTGCCGACCGACTATTACCTGATGCCGGCGACCGAGCCCTTGGGATCGTACTTCGCCAAGCCGCTGCGCTACGATTGGCCGTTGTTGGCGCGAGCAATCGCTCTGCCGGAGGGCGTGCTGACCTCGACACCGGATTTCGACTTCGAGACCTTCCAGCGGCGCGGGGATACGGGCGGTCGGCCGTTTGTGCCGCGCCGCGTCGTCTTGACCGACGCCATCTACCCATATCCCGGTGCCGGCGCGACGATCCTGCTCATGGTGCCGGATGCAGCGCGGCGGGCACGGATCGCCGACCGGGACACGGTCTGGGGCACCAACGTTGTGGCGCGGTGGGAGCACCTGGAACTGTCTCACTCCAGACTCAAATCTCTGAACGTTGGATATCACCTGGAATTGTCTGGCGACGACGATCTCGGTCAGACTGGTGCATTCGTGGCGATGTGGTTGAGGGACAGGTACCCGAATCTGGTGCGACGCCGATGACCGACGACGCCCTCCGTGAACAACTCGCCTACTATCGCGCCCGCGCGCCAGAGTATGACGCGTCGCTCGGCGACGAGATCACCTGGACGCCGCCGGTGGACGCCCTCCGAGCCCTCGAACCGTGCGAGCGGGTCTTGGAATTGGCCCGCGGGACCGGGACCTGGACGCGGGAGTTGGTTCGCATCGGGAACTCGGTGACCGCGCTCGACGGGGCGCCGGAGATGCTGGCGCGCAACCTGGCGAAGGTGGCCGATCCGCGCGTCGAGTACCGCCGCGTCGACCTCTTCGCCTGGAAACCGGACGGCGAATACGATCTAGTCTTCTTCGCCTTCTGGCTTTCGCACGTACCTCCCGCGCGGCTCCCTGCATTCCTCGATAGGGTGACTCGGGCCGTCCAACCGGGCGGGCGTGTGTTCCTTGTGGACGAGCCGGTAGGCGGCAGCGGGTTTTCCGGACCAACGGATAGTGACGACCGACAGGTGCGGACGGTCGAGGATGGCCGGCAATTCACCATCGTCAAGGTCTACTACGATCCCGCCACCATTCAACAGGAGTTTGCCGCTCGCGGCTTCGATCCGATCGAGGTTGTGACCGGCGAGGCGTTCTTCTATCTGACGGGGAGGCGCCGCGATGCGTGAGAGCGATGGCGGCATGTCCTCCGCGGATAACAAGGCGGTGGTGTTGCGGTTCATGACCGAGGTCTGGCACAACCGTGACCTCGACGTCGCGGATGAGTTGGTTGATCCAGCGTACGAGGTCCCCGGCGTCGGTAAGGGACCAGATGCCGTCAAGCGCAACGCGGCCACGTGGTGGGCGGCCTTTCCCGATCTTGAGTGGGTCGTCGAAGACATCGTCGCCGAGGGAGACCGGGTGGCGGTGCGCCTGACGATGCACGGCACGCACCTGGGTGAGTTCCGTGGCATCGCGCCGACCGGCAAGCGGGTGACCATGCAGGAAATGGCCTTCTGGCGGGTGGTGGACGGCACGTTGCACACGGCATGGTTTCAAGCGGACGCATTGGGCTTGCGGGAGCAGCTCGGCGCGAAGCCGCCTGAGGGGATGCGTTGCACATACGAGCAATTGACATGTGGACGCCAGGTGACGCGATCGTCCTTCGTTATCGAAAGCGCGGGTGCATCTCGTGGGCGACGCCGGTGCGGGTGATCGAGGATGCGCCGGAATGCGTGGCGCTCTACATGGCGGCTGAGACGCCGCGGAAGCGGCCGGTGCAGTTGGACGGTACGCCGATTCCGCGTTCGCTGCCGTATGAGGAGCGGCACGCGCTGCCCTGGCGGTTGGGCGACACCGTCTGGCGCGAGACCGCGGTGCTGATGTTGACCCGGCCTGGCGCGGCGCACTCCTTCTGGGCCTTCTGGCGTGGCGTGGATTGGTCGTTTCGCGGCTGGTACGTCAACCTCCAGGCGCCGTTGCGGCGGACAGCGGTCGGCTTCGACAGCGAGGATCACCTGCTCGACGTGGTTGTCGCCCCTGACCTTTCCTGGGCGTGGAAGGACGAGGACGAGTTCGCGGCCGCACAGCGCATCGGCCGGTTTTCCCCCGATCAGGCCACGGCAATCCGGACAGAAGGCGAGGCGGCGATCAGGGCGATCGAGCGGCGTGCCTGGCCATTTGACGCTGGCTGGGAGTCGTGGCGGCCCGATCCGTCCTGGGCGATCCCGACGCTGCCCGCCGGCTGGGATGCGGGCTAATAGGGTGCTGGCGGCGGGTGCCGTGCTGCATGCCGAGGTCGCCGGGACAACGGACGCACCCGCGCCATCGTGTACGCGTCAACGTACTCGCCGTTGCGCAGGGCAAACTGGCGAGCGGCGCCTTCGATGGTGAAGCCGAACGTCTCGTAGAGGCAGATGGCGGCCACAGTGTCGACACGGTCAGCGGGTGACGTGGTGGCGGCAGCGGGCGATCAGGACTCTGCCGGGCGGACCAGACGCAACGCTTCGTCGAAGCTTGCGACAAACGTGCAGCCGAGACTCTTCAGATGAGCGCGAATGCCCGGTGTGTCAAAGTCGCGCGCGTTCTTGCTGACGAAGTAGTGGCCACCTTCGATAGAAAGCCGCGTGAGTTCATCAATGACAGTGGCGTAAATGATTGCATCCAGCGTTGCTAATCCGTACTGCCGCTTGTATTGCAGTGCCAGCTCGAACGTCGGGGCGGCTGTGTTCAGGCCCCGGGTGACACCTAGGAGACGACCCACGGCCGCATCGAGGAGCTCGTCTTCGCGTTGTTCGATCGCGGACAAGATGTCGGGCATGGGCTGTAGGCGTGCGACATCCCCGTGGTGTGGTCGAGATCGCTCAAGTTCCCGGAGATTGACCCTGATTTGCCCGATGAGCTTTCCTCGCTCCCGACCTCGATGCAAAATCGTCCCGAACGGCTCGCTCAAGGCAAAAATCGGAATCGCCAGGTCGACTTCCGCTCGTTCGGCCAGGCGAAGCAAGGCTTCCACCGAGTCGAGTTGCTCTTGGCCAAGGGCCAGCTCAATGACGAAGTTGGATTCGACGAAGACTGTCACTGGTCGGCTTCAGTCCTGACGATTCCGCCGCGGATTTCGTCGATGAAGCCGGTCCGTTCGAGTGTCGCCTCCGGCTCGCTGGACAGATCGACGCCCTGACTGGCGAGGTCGTCAAGCCACTGGATCACAATAAAGTTGAGCGAAAATCCTCCCAACCACGCCCCGTCCTCAAGTCGCGGCATGTAGCGACTGACGACTGGCCGCATCGAGAATTCGACAGGGGATGATGGTCGAACCTCACCCCAAGGCCGGTGATCCCAGATGTAGCCAAGTTCCTGAGATACGATCAGGAAGTAGGGCGACCACGGCAACGCAAGATCGGCGAGGAGACGGTCCCTATAGTCGATGGCAAACGCGGTGGACATGATCTGCGCGTTCTTGACCTCGACAAAGGCAATCGGCGCTCCCCCTGGGTAGAAGACCGCGACATCGAGACCGGAGAGCATCGTGGACATGACCGGAGCCTCCTGAGAACGGCAGCTGGGGCGAGAGATTCCGCAGCAAACCGCACCATACCACGCTCATGGCTTCAATCGCGCCATCATGTAGGCGTCAACGTACTCGCCGTTGCGCAGAGCAAACTGGCGCGCGGCGCCTTCGATGGTGAAGCCGAATTTCTCGTAGAGGCGGATGGCGGGGGCGTTGTCGATGAAGACGGTTAATTCGACACGGCGCAGGCCGAGCCAGTTGTCGGCCAGGTCGAGGGCGGCGGCCACGAGGGCGGAGCCGACCCCCTGGTTCTGGACGTCGTCGTGGACCCCCATGCCGATGCTGCCGGCGTGGCGGCGGCGCGGGTTCGCCTCGACGCTGAGGCCGAGATTCCCGACGACGCGACCGCCGATCTCGGCGACGAGGTAGTGGGCGTCGGGCGATCGCTGGGCCAGGCGTTCGCGGCTGAATTCGAGCGAACGGAACGGCAGTTGCAACGTGCCGGCGATCACCCCTGGGCAGTTGAAGATCTCGTTGAGCGCCTCGGCGTCGGTCGGCTCGACGGCGCGGATGCGAATGTTGGCCACGAGGTACTCCGTTCGTCGAACGCCGAACGCCGAACGTCTACGCCGTCTCCGCCGGGGCGAAGAAGACGAGGATGGTCAGGTCTTCCTCAATGCTGTGGAAATGGTGAGGGACGCGGGCGGCGACGTAGACGGTCGTGCCGGTTTGCACCGGGCGGTCTTCGCCATCGACGTTGATCGTCGCCCGGCCGCCGATGACGAAGTAGACCTCGTCTTCATCGTGCGGCTGCTGGGGGTCGGCGCCACCGGCGGGGAGGATATAGAGCCCCGTGCTGAGGGCGGGGACGCGGAGAAACTCGTGATAAAGGCGGCCGCCCTCCTTGTGTCGTTGCTTGAGGTCCGCGAGATCGAACGCCTGCATGCCTTCCTCCTCCTGTCACCCCCGTCATTCCGAGGAAACGAGGAATCTCGCCTTCATTGCACGGAGATAACGATTCCTCGCGCTGCTCGGAATGACGGGGCGCCAATAGTTCCGTTGCACTCACGGTAGCAGCGCGGTCGCTCGGGGTCTAGCGCCAAGGCACAACCGGGTCGCCATGCCACTGAACGCGTTCGGTACACTCGCGGACGAGCCGATGGCGGCCAAACGTGGAACTGAATGCGAAGGAGTGGGCACGATGTTGATCGTGACAGTGAATACGCTGCAGGACAAGCGCATTGCGCAATACCTCGGGGTCGTCAGCGGCGAGGCAATCCTCGGCGCCAATGTCTTCCGCGACCTCTTCGCCGGCATCCGCGATATCGTGGGCGGGCGCTCGGCCGCCTATGAGCAGGAGCTGCGCAAGGCAAAGGAGATCGCGTTGCGTGAGATGCAAGAGCAAGCGCAGGCGCTGGGCGGCAACGCCGTGATCGGCGTCGACCTCGACTACGAGACCGTCGGCAACGGCAGTATGTTGATGGTCAGCGCGAGCGGTACGGCGGTCGTCATCGAATGAGTGCCCAGTGCCCAGTGCCCAGCCGGCCGCGAGGGAGCGTGCCAAGATCCAGTCAGCCGGTCAGCGAGGATAAGTGAGCGGCGGTACACTCACCCACTGGGTACTGGGCACTGGGCACTGGGCACTGGAGGATGTTGTGCGTAATTTGCCGTTTGACAAGCCGGGGCGGTTTTGGCGTGGGAATCTGCATACCCACTCGACGCGGTCGGATGGGAAGCTCACCCCCGCGGAGGTGATTGGCCGCTACCGGGCGCAGGGGTACGATTTTATCGCGCTGACTGACCATTTCTTAGAACGTTACGACTACCCGATCGTCGACACGCGGGAGTGGCGGGGCGACGGGTTCACGACGCTGATCGGCGCCGAGCTGCACGCGCCGGCGCTGGCGCATGGCGACCTATGGCACATCGTGGCGGTCGGGTTGCCGTTTGACTTCGCGCCGAACCGGAACGAGGAAAATGGCGCGGCACTGGCGGCGCGGGCGGCCGATGCGGGCGCGTTCGTCGGCATCGCGCATCCTGGCTGGTACTCGTTGACGCTGGTCGATGCCCTGACGATCGAAGCGGCGCATGCGGTCGAGATCTACAACCACACGGCGTTCTACGACAACGACCGCGCCGACGGCTGGTACATCAGCGACCAGTTCGGCATCCTAGGTCGCCGCCACTTCGCCTACGCCGCGGACGACGCCCACTTCGCGACCCGGCCGGACTACTTCGGCGCCTGGGTGCAGGTGAAGGCGGAGACGCTCGACCCAGACGCGCTGCTGGCGGCCCTGAAAGCCGGGCAGTTCTATTCTAGCCAGGGACCGGAGATCCAGGACGTCGCCTTCGCGGGCGACACCCTGCGCGTCGCCTCTTCGCCGGCGCGGGCGATCTTCGTCGGCGGCTCCGGCTCGAAGTCACGCCGCGTGATCGCCGAGCCGGGCGCGGCCGTCACCGAAGCCGCGTTCCCGCTCGAACCCTTCGCCGGAAGCTTCTGCCGGGTGACAGTGGTGGACGGGGCCGGCCGGCGGGCGTGGTCGAACCCGATCTGGTTGGTGTGACGTACGGCGACCGTTCAGTCCTCGAACGATGAGCGAGGTACTTCGGGCTCGAAGGCGTGGATCAGGACGGATGCTCGTTCGCGTTGTTCGCGATCCCACGTCGCCAATGGAGCTCCAACTTCGTGCGCAATGGCCACATAGATGGCGTCGGCGCCACGAAGCCGAAGATTTGCGGCCAATTGCGCGCCGTTTGCTTCTCGCTCATCGTCGAGGTCAAACAGCTCGACGCCGTAGGTGCTTCTCAGCCGAGCCGCCGCCTGGTGGCCGGCTTCGCTATTGCCGCTCAATCGCGCGATTGCACCGGCGACCTCCGCGGTGACCAGCGTCGGGGGAGGAGCGTTTCCGCGGCGAGCACGTGTTGTTCCAACCATGCACGGCTAACGTCGTGTTGGGCGTCTTCCACGACGAACATGCTGACCCAGACGCTTGCATCGACTACGATCATAGATCGCGTCGCACGTCATTGACCGCATCAACCGCGGAGACGCCTTTGGGCCACGTCTTTGCGATTTCTTCGGCAAGTTCGTCAATCGCGGCGAAGTGCCGAGCAATCTCGTCGGCCGTAGGGCGCCGATGGCGAGTCCCCGGCGTAATGTGGGCGACGATCTCACCGTGATCAGTGATATTGAGGAGCACCCCTTCGTCTCGCGCACGACGGAGGAATCCTTGCGTCTCCTCCGAGAGTTCCTCGAGTTCGATCTGGACGGTCATGGACGTTCGCTCCGGTTCCTGCATTTGGGTAATCGCGAGGTCTACCGTGATAACAGGTCGCGCCGGACGTCTCGCACCTTTTCGACAGCCGAGACATCGCCGACATCGCGCCTGCCGAGCTCTGCCACAAGGTCGTCAAGTGCGGCCCAGGCTCTCGCGCGTTCTGCCTCGCTTACCCGACGGACCGGCAAAAGATGCGCCACGACCTCGCCATGATCCACAAGATCAACTGGACTGTCCGCCTCTCGAACGCGGCGCAGAAAGTCGCTGTTGTCTATGGCAATGTCGTTAAGCTCAATTTGCGTGGCCATCGGCATGCTCCGCAACTCAACTGACCCAGACACTGACATCGACGACGATCACAGGTCCCGCCGTACATCGCGGACCATTTCGACCGCGGATACCTCACCGCCATCGAGCTTGCCGATCTCTTCGACAAACTGTTTAAGTTCTGCCCATCGCCTGTCCCGCTCTTCTTTGGTCACGCCGTGCGCCGGGATCAGCCGCGCGACGATTTCGCCCTCCTGACTGATATCGACGACTTCGCCATCGTCCTTCACGCGGCGAAGAATGGCGTCGGCGTCCGTAGTCAGATCCTGCACATCGATCGTCGCTACCATTTGCAGTCGCCGTGACGCCGAATATC
This sequence comes from Thermomicrobiales bacterium, assembly GCA_050695955.1. Classification (GTDB taxonomy): domain Bacteria; phylum Chloroflexota; class Chloroflexia; order Thermomicrobiales; family UBA6265; genus JBOGUF01. The sequence goes on from JBOGUE010000154.1 coordinate 7,654, forward strand.
ACCGGCGTCATCCTACCATGGGTGAACCGGCGCATTGGCGGCCGGATGCCGTCGCGTCCGCCTCAGTCCTCAGACCTCGTGGCCAGCGTGTCCGTCAACCGCCAGAAGCGGTCAAGGAGGGCGGCTTGTTCGCCGCCGGTCATGGGGCGGGGGCGGTGGAAGTCCTCGATCTCGACGCCGTGGAGGCGGAGGCCGGCGATCTCGGTGCCGCGGAAGGTGACTTCGAGGATCATGCCGGTGCGGACCTCGATGCTGAAGGCCTGGTCGAAGACGAAGTTGCCGAGGGAGTAGAGGATCGGCCGGCCCTCGTAGATCTCCATGCCTTGGATCACGTGCGGGTGGTTGGCGACGACCATCGCGGCGCCGGCGTCGATGGCGGCGTGCGCGGCCTCGACGGCCCAGTCGGGCGGCTGGTCGCGGTACTCGACGCCCATGTGGAAGTAGGGAATGACGATGTCGGCCCGCTCCGTGGCGGCGCGGATGTCGGCGAGGAACTGGTCGGCGACGAAGGGATTGGTGCCAGGTGCGTCGGCGGTCGCGGCCTCTTCGCCGGAAACGACGCCGGGCAGGTCGTTCGGGTTGGCGGTGACGCCGTTGATGCCGAGGACGGCAATGGTCAGCCCGTTGACCTGGAAGATCGCCGGCTCCCTGGCCTCGTCGAGCGTATTGCCCGCGCCGGTGTAGCGGATGCCGGCCTCGTCCAGGGCGGCTGTCGTGTCTTGCAAACCTTCGACGCCGGAGTTCAACGCGTGGTTGTTTGCCAGGGTGACGCCGTCGATGCCGGCCAATTCGACGCCTTCGAGCATATTCGGGTCGGCGACGAAGGTGAAAGTGTGTGGGTCGTCCGGCGGCTCGATCGTTTCCGAGAGCGCGCCTTCGAGGTTGGCCACCGTCAGGTCATAGGAGGCAAGTTGGCCGGCGACGTCGCGGAAGGGGCTGGCAGGGTCGCCGGTTTCCTCGATCTTGGCGGCGACATTGCGGCCGGGCACGACGTCGCCGACGAAGCCGACGGTGGCGATGTTGTTGGCCGCGGTAGGGGTGGCCGCGAGCGATCCGAGTGCGCCAAGCGCTACGTCGACCGCGGGCCGCAGCGTGGCGGCGTCCTGGCGCCGCACGCCGAGATAGAGCCGCCGGAAGTAGGGATAGTCGCCGGAGGCGCGGCCGCGGAGCGGGTCGACGCCGTCGACGGCGAGGACGTTGACGCGGAAGTCGACCTGAGAGACCGGAACCAGGGCGACGCCGCCACGGTGCTCGTCGAACCCGGCGACGAGTTGCTCGTAGTCGTCGTAGGCGGCGACCGGTGTGGCCCCGGCGGGTGGGGTGTCGCGCAACGCGAGCGGCACGACCGGGAGGTCGATCGCCGCGCCGGCGTCGAGCCAGGAGGCGACCTCACCTCGTAGCAGACGGTCGATTTGCTCGCGGCCAACGCCGTAGAGCGGGAGTCGCGGGGAGGTGATGGCGGCCAGCGGCTCGCTGGCGACCATGCGTGTCTCGTAACCCGCGCCGGGCGGGGCGCCGGCGAGGACGATAACCGCGGCGGCCGCTTGATCCGCGCCGACGATGCGAATCTCGCGCTCGAGGGCGAGATCGGCGAGCGCGCGTTCGATCCGGACGGCGAGGTCCGTGGCGGCGATGCCGCCGACGGTGGCGTCGACGACGGCGACGAGGAGCGGCCCGGAAGGAGTTGACGTGGGGAGGGCAGCGGCCGTGGTCGGCGGCGCGGTCGGGTCTTGGGTCGGCTGACCGCTTGGCGGTGTTGGACCGTCAGTCGATGGCGAGACCAGGACACCGGCGCCGGCAGTCGTCGATTCCCCGGTCGGGGCGCCGAGCGCGGCGTCGGGCGGGTCGTCATCCCCGTCGTCGCCGGTGAGTGCCAAGAAGGTGACGGTGCCGATCGCCAGCAGGACGGCGCAGGCCACGGCGACCAGGATAAGCGCCCGTCGCCGGCGGCGCGGTGGAGAACGTACGGGCACGGCCGCGTCGTCCCACGTGCCGCCGAGGGGATTCCAGTCGGCATCGAACGCCGGATCGGATGTGGGTTCGGAATCGGGATCGAGCCCGAAACTCGACCACGGCGGGAGATCCCCACCCGTACCGCCACCTGCCGCGGGTCGTTGCGGGTCGGGGAGGTCGGGGAGATGCGGTCGCCTGGTGGGAGACGTTGGGTCCTCGGGCGGACGGTCCACGCTGTCCTTTCCCGCTCGTCGGCGTCGGCTGCTGCATGCCGACTCTAGCACCGGGCCGTTGGGAAACACAAACGGAACAGCGTGGCGGAAGGCGGAAGGCGAGTCGCGCGGTCACTGTGGCACGACCCGTGCATCCGCTCCATAGATAGGGTCCGGTGGGACGCGAACCGACGCGCGAGCGCCAGGAGGTGCGATGTGAGTATGGAACAAGCTAAGCGCGGCGCCGAGCACATCAGCGGCGTGCCGAACGTGACGTACGACTTGATCTCCGTGTTGCACAGCCGGCTTGAAGGCATTGCCGCGCTGGAAGAGTACCGGCAGGACGCCGACGACGCCGGCGACGGCGAGGTGTCGACGTTTTTCGCGGAGTGCCAACGGCATGCGCGGACCGACGTCGAGCGACTCCGGGGGATGCTCGCCACCCGCATCGGCGGCGGCGGTCACGCGTGGGCCGCAACCGAGACGGGAGAGGTCTTTACCGATCCGCGGTAGACGTTCGGCGTTCAACGTAGGCGTGCGTGGCGGCCGACGGTTAGCGGGGACGCGGTGGGCCCTGGTCGATGCGCTGCCGGATGCCTTCGAGCCCGGAGGGGGATTCCCACATCGATTCGATCCACCAGGTGGCGCCGGCCTCGGCCCAGGATTGGATGGCGGCGATCGCCTGCTCAAGGTCGTCGCCGGGGGTGGCGCCTTCCACGATGATATCGAAGGGAGTTGTTTCGGTGCGGGCTGCCTCGACAAATGCTCGCATTTCGCGGACTTCGGTCGGCAGCGCCTGGCGGGTGCCGTCGTCGCCGACGATCGAGGGTATGAGACCGTCGTACTTGAGAACGCGCTGCATCGACTTCGGACGCGGCCAGGCGCCGACGACCCAGATCGGGATGCGGGGTTGCTGCACCGGTGGCGGGGGCGGGTGGAAGGTCGTTGGCTCGACCGTGTAGTGCTTGCCCGCGTAGCTGAACGGCTGGCCGCGCCAAAGACCGGTCAAGACGTCGAGTCCTTCGTCGAGCAGTTCGGCCCGGGTTCCGCGGTCGGTGACCTCGCCGAACTGCGCGAAGCCGGTGTCAACGGCGCCGAGACCGACGGCGAGGATCACGCGGCCGCCGGAGAGATTGTCCAGCGTCGCCGTTTCGCTGGCGAGCTTCCAGGGGCGCATGCGTGAGAGAGGCGTCAGCATCGTGCCGAGGCGGATGCGCTCGGTGCGCATCGCCGCGGCGGTCAACGCCACCCAGGCGTCGATTCCCCAGACCGGCTCCCAGACGAAGAAGCCATCCCAGCCCGCCTGCTCGGCGGCGTGGGCAAGGTCGGCGGCGGTGCGGGCGTCTCCTTGGGGCAAGACGAAACCGTAGTTCATGTGTAGACCTAATCCAGGTTGGCGAAGAGAGTTGCCGGGTCGACGATGATGCCGGGCACGACCGTCGAGTGGTAGACGCCGTCGACGGGTGGAATCTCGAAGAAGTGGCCGTTCTCCAGCTTGAGCAGGCGGAAGCGCCTGGTGAGCGGGTGGGCGAGCCAGTACTCGAGGACGCCAAATGCCGCGTAGAGGTTGGCCTTCTTGACCTCGTCGTAGGATGGGTTGGACGGGGAGACGATCTCGACGACGATGTCCGGCGCACCCTCTACTGGCCGTTCGCGAAAGATGTGCATGCGCTCGTGGCGGATGACTAGTAAGTCTGGTTGAACGACGCTGCCACTCGTGAAGAGGACATCCATCGGTGAGAGGTAGACCTCGCCCCACCCGGTGAGCTCGACGCCTTCGTGAAGCAGGATATGGAAGCGGCCGACCAGTCGTTGGCGCCACTTCGAAGGTGCAGCCGACACGTACAGATCTCCATCAATGATCTCGTACCGCTGGCCGTCGTCGGGGAAACCGGCGAGATCCTCGTAGGTCATCTTGGGAACGATGTAGGGCACTGCCATGGTGGGCCTCCTCGTTGAATCGCGCGCCTATCATGCGGCGGCGAGCGGGCGTTCGTCAACGCCGCGAAATCGGATACCCTACCGTTCTGACGCGAGTGCGGCGCGGGGCGAAGTCGAACACGTGGGATGGTAGTTGTGGCTGAGGTGCGGGCGTTTCGAGGGGTGCGGTATGCCGGGGCGTTGCGTGCCGAAATCGGGTCGTTACTCGCGCCGCCTTACGACGTCAACTATCCGCACCTGATCGGCCGCCTGAGAGCGCGCCATCCCGAGAACATGGTGCACCTGGAGCACGTCGAGCCTGATCCCGGCGACGATCCGCATGTTCACGCGGCGACCCTCTATCGCGACTGGCTACACCGGGGCATCCTGGCGCGCGACCCGCACCCGGCGTATTACCGCTATGACCACATGTTCTCGATCAGCGGTCTGCAGCGAGTGCGCAGCGGGTTGTTGGCGACCGTGCGCCTGGCCGAATGGTCGGCGGGGGTGATTCTGCCGCACGAGGCGACCTTTCCTGGGCCGTGCGCCGAGCGGTTGCGCCGCCTGCGGACGGTGCGGGCGAACGTGAGCCCGATCTATCTCCTCAGCCGCGACCCGGACGGCGCCCTGCGCGGCCTCCTGGAGTCGCTGGGGAATGGGCCCGACCTCGACGGCCATGATCCGGATGGAGAGGCACACCGATTGACGCGCGTTGTCGATCCGGGACAGCAACGAACAATCGAGCAGCACTTCGCGGACCGCCGGCTCTACGTCGCTGATGGACATCATCGCTATCAAGCGGCGCTTGCCTATCGAAACGAAGGCCGGGATGGCGAGATTGACGACGCGATGCCAGGGCCGGACGGGTTTGGCGCCGAGGAGTACATGCTGGCGCTGATTTGCCCGGCTGATGACCCAGGGGTCATGGTGTTGCCAACGCACCGGCTGATTCGCGGGCTACCCGAGTTCGAGCCGGCGGCGGTGCGTGCCCGGCTGGCGCGATACTTCGACGTCGAGCGGGTCGTGGGGGAGCCGGGGTCGGTCGACCAGTTCCTGCAGGAGCCGGGCGTTGTTTGTCTCACCTGCTTTGCCGGCGAGGACGGACTGTGGTCGGTTCGGGTGCGTCCGGACGTGGTGCATCAAGCGCTCATGCCGGCCGCGCGGAGCGCGGCCTGGCGCGGGTTGGGCGTGGCGATCCTGAGCGCCGCGGTGCTCGAAGGCGTGCTCGGGATCACGCCGGACCGGTTTCCGGCGCACGTCTTGTACGCGCACGACGCGGCAGAGGCGCTCGGCACGGTGAGACAGGGTCAGGCGCAGGCGGCGTTTCTGGTGCGAGGGAGCTCGGTCGACGAGTTAATGGCCGTGGCCGACGCGGGCGAGACGATGCCGCCGAAATCGACCTACTTCTGGCCGAAGGTGCCGGCCGGTTTGGTCATCCACGACCTGACATAAGGGGCACGGCGTGGCCCGCCCGTGCCTGCAGGAGTGTCGCCCTGAGGGGAGGTTGCGGTCGAACACCAGGCCGCTTACTCGTCGAGCAGGGCCGCCACCTTTCGACGCACCTCTGCCGGATCGACCACCACGTACGACAGGTCCATTTGCAACAGCGGGTCGTGAAACGTGGCAACCTCGCCGTCGAGCGTGCCTATCCAGATCGACTGCTCGGTGCAGGTCTCGCGGTACCGGAGGGCGAAGGCGGCGAAGTCGACGGGGCTCAGGTCGGTGCGGATGTGATCGCGCAAAGCGGGGATCAACTCGTCGATGTCACGCAGGATGTCGCGCCCAGCCGCCGACGTGATGAGCGCCAAGATGACCTGCTGCTGCCGCCGGATGCGGCCGAAGTCGCCGTCCGGTCCGCCCCGGTAGCGGGCATACACCAGCGCTTGCGCCCCATCGAGCGTCTGCGATCCAGCCGTGAATGTGACTCCCTCCGCACTGAACGTCTCCGGCGCCAGGATCGTGACGCCGCCCACGGCATCGACGAGACTCTCGATCCCAGCGAAGTCGATGAGACCATAGTGATCGAGCGAGATCCCGAGGAATGCTTCCACGACCTGGCGCTGGTAGGGGATGCCGCCGACGGCCAAGGCATGGTTGACCTTGGTAGGACCGTAACCGGGGAGCTCGACGCGGGCGTCCCGGGGAATGGCCAGCAGGCGGCAGCTGCCGGTCGCGGGATCGAGGTGGAGCACCGCCAAGGCATCGGGGCGGACGCCGACGTCGATGGCCTCGTCTGGCCGCGCGTCGACCCCCATGAGCAAGATGTTCATCGTCTCCGGCGGCGGTTCATCGGTGATGCCGGCGGCAACCACGACGCCTTCTGTCGCGTCCGCGGCGCCCGCCGCGACCCCCCGCGCCCGGTTCCACCATCCCTCGCGATCGCCGTCACTCCCGGCGCTCGTCCTCGCCTGGGCGATCCCGGTGTCGATCCGCGTCTCGGGCTTCCCGCCCAGAACGGCGCCGGAGAGCGCGGCGGGCGGGGTGCTGATCGTCTGGAGCGCGACGACGGCCGAACCCGCCTGGACCAAAAACAGACCAACCACCCCGGCAAGCAGGAACAGCACGCACAGGGGAGCGACGACGAGGGGCCGTCGATACCACCGGCGGGGCCGGCGGAGCCGTCGACGATCATCAGCCGATTTCGCGCCATGGGACATCGGCCTGCCGCGCGCCACGCCGCAGGCAGGGCAGAACAAATCGCCCCGCACCAACGCGTCGCAGCGACAACTCGTGTGCACAATCGCTCCCTTCGTCATAGTTCCTGCTCGCGACCGTTCATCGAGACAGGAGTATAGCAGACGAGTCCTAGATAAGGAGAGTACTTTCAGGTTGCCTAAACACGTGAAACGCCATGCCTTTTGGTGTGGGATGGTGGCGCCGGCGTTGTCCTTTCCCGCCCTCATTGTGGATGCACCGCGGGCCGGTTGTGGATCAGGACGTGTTGTGGGACACGCGCTCCTTTTCTGCCGAGTAGCGTCGCCTACTGCCGCCCATCGTCGTGTGGGCGCGACGGCAACGCCCAAAGTCCTGTTCGTTCGCGGGAAACGGAATCGCTGAGGAGCGTGGTCGGGAGCGACGCAACTACCTAGTGCGGGCGCGAGAACGTGGCTGACCAGCACGGTCCAGGATCGAGGACCGCCGTCGCCGGCGGGCGGTATTGTGCCGAAACGCCGCCCAACGGCAAGCGGCCGCCCGGCCGCCGGCAGCCAGGCGAGGGGGCACCCATAAAGTACTATATCTGGCAGCCATCGGTTCTTGACAAACTAGACCTAAGGTCATAGGATACGGCTAACCGCTACCGCGGGGGCGGGCGTCGACCGGCGGCCGAACGCGCCATGGGCGATCGGCTAATCAGCAGGAGCAACGAAGTTATGCGGATCTCGGCGAACGTGAAGTGGACCAACGTCAAGTGGACCAACGTCAAGTGGACCAATGTGAAGTGGACTTAGGCCGTCGCTCACATCCGTTTCGTGGGTAGCGGTGGTGCAGCGCCAGTACCACTGCCAATGAGACGGACGAGCGGCGAGCGGCCGTATGGTCCCGCGAACCCTGATCCCGCGCTCTTGGGGGAGAGCGCTTGGTCTGGATCGTGGCCAGGGTTACCGTCGCCCTAACCGACGAGAACGGGAAGGCGGCACGTCGCACATACGCGCGGACCGAAAAGCAGCGGGGCCTGGTGTGTCTGCCATCATCGCGGCGGCGATACCAAGCGGGTCGACCGTCGCGGGCAGGTCAGCTCATCAACCTGATTGGCGCCGGTTCGGCGACGTTGGGCTGGGACGTCAGCAGTGCCGCAAGCGCCGTGGCCGTCAGTGGCCGGGCAAAGAAAAATCCCTGCGCGCGCGCGCAACCGAGGGCACGCAGCGCGGCGACTTGCGCCGCCGTTTCGATCCCTTCCGCCGTCACACGAAGCTCCAACGCGCTGGCGAAGGCCAGCACCGCGGCGACGATGTTCGCGTCCCGCCCATGCCGTCCGAGGGCGGCGACGAAGGTGCGGTCGAGCTTAAGATCGTCGAGCGGGAACCGCTTGAGGACACTTAGGCTCGAGTAGCCCGTCCCGAAGTTGTCGAGCGCTAGCTGGACGCCGAGTTCCTTCAGGGCGTGCAGTATCGCCGGTGTCCCCTCCTCCGCCAACGCGGCGCTTTCGGTCAACTCCAGCTTCAAGCGGCCGGGGTCGAGATCGCTCTCCGTCAGGGCCCGGGCGACGTCCTGGACCAGGGTGGGGGACGCGAGCTGACGGGCGGAGAGGTTGACCGCGACGACCAGGGGAGGGCCGCCGACACGGGCCTGCCGCCAGGCCGCGGCCTGGCGGCAGGCAGTTGCCAGCACCCACCGACCCAAGGGTTCAATCAGACCCGTCTCTTCTGCCAACGGGACGAACACGGGCGGAAGAAGGGTGCCCTGTTCAGGGTGCTCCCATCGCACCAGGGCTTCCACCTCGACGATCTGTCCGGATGCCAATTCGACGACCGGTTGATAGGCGAGCCGTAGTTCGTCGCCAGCCACCGCGCGGCGCAGATCTGATTCCAACCGCAGGCGCGTCCCCGCGTGCTCGGACATCCGGTTGTCGAAGATGGCGTAGCCGGTCTGCGCCTGCTTGGCCTCGTACATGGCGGCGTCCGCGTCGCGCAACATGCTGCCTGGGTCGTCTTCGCCGGCGACGCTGACGGCGATCCCGACGCTGGCGCTCGTGAAAACCTCTTGGTCCGCGAGTGCGAGCGGCTCGCGGAGCGTGTGCGCGACCCGTTCCGTCACCGCGACGGCGGCGCGGGGGTCGGCGATCTCCTCGAGCAGCATGGCGAACTCGTCGCCGCCGAAGCGGGCAAGGGTATCGCCGGGCCGGCGACACGCCTCCAGGCGGCGGGCGACCAGCACGAGGGCGCGGTCCCCGGCATCGTGGCCAAGGCTGTCGTTAATGAGCTTGAATCGGTCGAGGTCGAGGAAGAGGACCGCGAGCGCTCGGCCATCGCGCCGGGCCGCCTCGAGGGCGCGCGCGAGGTGGTCCAGGAAAAGCGCCCGGTTGGGCAACCCCGTCAGCGGGTCGTGGAAAGCCTGGTAGGTCAACGCATCCTCGAATTGCTTGCGGTCGGTGATGTCGGAGAGGACGCCGTGCCAGTAGAGCGGCGTCCCCGCCGCGTTGCGGACCAGCACCGCTTCGTCGCGCACCCACACGGTCCGTCCGTCGGCGGCCAGCAGGCGGTACTCGGCGCGGAAGGGCTCGCTGGTGCGCATGGTGCGGGCTTCGTCGGCCAGGATGCGTTCCGCGTCCTCGGGATGGAGGGCATGCCGCCAGAGCTTTGGGTCGCCCAGATACTCGTCCACGGAATAGCCGAGCAGCGTTTCCAACTGTGGGCTCACGTGCAGAAGGGTCCAATCTCGCAGGTTCCGCGGATCGAGCGCTCCGATGTAGGTAATGACCGGGATCTGCTCGATC
>JBOGUE010000155.1:0-6213 GCA_050695955.1 Thermomicrobiales bacterium
TCTCAGGGCCTCCCGCTGAGGCCGCCGCATCGAGCCCGGATGGCATCGAGTCGGCCGCCGCCGCAAGCTGCATGCCCTCATTCGCGAGCACAGCGGGAGCAAACTGGTGCAGGCCGACGTTGCCGCAACTGACAATCCCGATTCGCATCGACCACTCGCTCTCCAGGGAAGATTGCTCGATGTTTGCCGGTCGATCCGAATGTCGGACATCACCGAACGCCGGCGACCCAGGGTTCCATGCGCCGGATCTACTTGCTGACACGGGCCCGAGACTTGGCGTAACCTAACAGCCAACGAATCGAGTGTCAACGACACCTTTCTGTTTTCGGTGGCGACTCACAGGAGACCTCGGTGCAGGACGCCTTCACTCCGTTTCAGCGCCCAGTTTCGGACCTGGAACAGCTCAGTCGTGATACTCGACGGTGGATCGTCGAGTCGATCCACCGCGCGGGCGCGGGGCACCTCGGAGGACCGCTTTCAGTTGCCGACCTTCTCGTTGCCCTCTATTTCGACGTGCTTAACATCGACCCGGCAGACCCTAACTGGCCGGGCCGCGATCGCTTGATTCTCAGCAAAGGTCACTCGTCGATTGCCCTCTACGTCGTGCTGGCATTGCGCGGCTATTTCCCAACGGGAGAGCTCGCGACGTTCGATGAGATCGATTCCCGCCTCCAGGGACATCCGGACATGACGAAACTGCCGGGCCTCGACATGTCCACCGGCTCGCTCGGTCAGGGACTCTCGCCTGGCGTCGGTATGGCCCTCGGCGCCCGCTTGCGACGCCTTCCGTTTCACACGTGGGTCATCCTCGGCGACGGCGAGATGCAAGAAGGCCAGATTTGGGAAGCAGTCTTCACGGCCGCGCGCTACCGGCTTGACAATCTGTCGGCCATTCTCGACTACAACCGCCTGCCACAGTTCGGCTGGCCCTCCGACGCCGGATTCACTCGCGATCAAGGCTTCGACGATCCTCGCGCCAAGTTCGAAGCATTCGGCTGGAACGTCGTTGAATGCGATGGCCACAATCACGCCGACATCCGACGCGGCTTCCAAGAAGCGCTCGCCTATCGCGGGCGGCCCACCTGCGTGCTTGCCCATACGGTGAAGGGAAAGGGTGTGTCGTTCATGGAGGGCGATTTCAATTGGCATGCCAAGGTGCCGACCGCTGCTGAACTTGAACAGGCCTTGGTTGAAATCTCCGCCACCCCTACGGACGGGCGGACGAAATGAGCGCGCCTATCCTCGACGCGGGGTCACTCGAGACTGTTCCGCAAGTCGCGATGAGAGACGCATGGGGAGAGGCACTCGTCGAACTGGCCACGACGCACCCCGAACTGCTGGTGCTGGATGGCGACCTGGCAAACTCGACGAAGGCCGACATCTTCGCCGCAGCCGTGCCGGATCGATTCTTGGAAATGGGCATCGCCGAGCAAAACATGATCGGAGTCGCCGCGGGACTGGCCACGGTAGGATACGTGCCATGGATCAGCACGTTCGCCGCTTTCCTGGCCAAGCGCGCGCTCGATCAGATTCGTGTCGTCGTGGCACAGCCGCATCTCAACGTCAAGCTCTGCGGCAGCTACAGTGGCATCCTGACGGGCAAAACGGGGAAGACGCACCAATCGGTGGAAGATATCGCAATTTTTCGCGCGATGCCCGGCGTCGTCACCATCGCGCCGGCCGACGCGGTTGAGTTGCGTTCGGCGATGGCCGCCATGATGGCAACGCCGGGCCCAATGTATCTCCGTTTGACGCGCGATCCCAGCCCGGTCATATTTTCGGATGATTACACCTTCGTCATCGGGCGCGGTGTGCTACTTCGCGGTGGAAGCGACGTCGGCATCATCTGCACTGGCGTCCAATCCGTCCGCGCGCTCGAAGCGGCCGTTCTCCTTGCAGTCGAGGGCATCAACGCATCAGTCTTGCATCTCCCAACCATCAAGCCGCTGGACCAGGACGCTATCTGCGATCTCGCGGCGAAAACGGATCGGATCGTCACGGCAGAAGACCACTCGATTCTGGGCGGACTCGGCGGCGCCGTGGCCGAGGTGCTGGCGGAACATCGGCCAACTCGCATGCGTCGGGTCGGCTGGCAGGACGTTTATGGCGAGTCTGGCCCGAACGACGCTTTGCTTGAAAAATACGGCCTCTCGGCACGCCACGTCGCCGACGCGGCCGTCACGCTCCTTCGCGATCCGACGTAGTGCACTGACCGCACGCTTCGTGATACAGATCGAAGCTGTTGCAAGGAATTGCGAAGTATGAAAAACGCATCCGATCTGCTTCTCCATTCGTCTCGCATCGACCTTTCGGGCAGTGAGCTGATCGCCGTGACGCCAGAATCAGCAGGCTGGGACTTTTGCAGTCTGACCGTCCACCGCTTGACGTCCGGCCAACGTTGGAACGGCGAAACGACCGGCAATGAGGTCGTTGTGCTGCCGCTTGGGGGCCGATGCCAGGTGACGTCGGACGGGGATATATGGTCACTTGGCGAGCGCCGCTCGGTCTTCGACGGCCAACCGTGGGCGCTGTACTTGCCGATCGGTTCGGCGTTCGAGGTCGTTGCCGAAACGGACCTGGAGATCGCGGTCTGCGGTGCTCGCGCGGACCAACGATTCCCGCCGCGATTGATCCGCCCACACGACGTCGACGTCGAGATCAGGGGCGCCGGCAACGCCTGCCGCCAGATCAACCACATCATCAGGCCTGACTTTCCAGCCCAACGACTGCTGGTTGTGGAGGTCTTCACGCCGAGCGGGAACTGGTCCAGTTACCCACCGCACAAACACGACGTCAGCAACCTGCCGGTCGAAGCGGACCTTGAAGAGATTTATTACTACCGGATCGAACCGGACGACGGCTTCGGCCTACAGCGCCTCTACACGGCGGACCTCACGATCGACCAGGCATATGTGATCCACGACGGCGATCTATTGCTCGTGCTCGAGGGGTATCATGCCTTCGCGGTCGCCCAGGGATACACCGGCTATTATCTTAACGTCCTCGCTGGGAACGAAACGATCCGTACGATGCAACCGTCCGACGATCCGCGGTACGCATGGGTGCGCGGCACATGGACACCCGAGTTGGTCGACGGGCTCATTTCATGGCGAGACATTGAGGAGAAGGTCAATCACGGCGCCGGCGGCGGGACGATTGCCTAGCGCAGTCCCGTTCGGGTGACCGCCATCGACGGAGAGGGTTGCGCCTTGAATACTTTCCGCATGACCACGGCTCAGGCCATCGTCCGCTTTCTCGCGCAGCAGTTTACGGCGCGTGACGGGCAGGAGCAGCGCCTCATCGCGGGCATGTTCGGCATCTTCGGTCACGGCAACGTGACCGGTATGGGGCAAGCGCTCGAAGCAGTTGGACAGGAGATGCGGTACTACCAGCCACGCAATGAACAAGCGATGGTCCACACCGCCGCTGCCTACGCCAAGATGAAGAATCGTCTGCAGACGCTCGCCTGTACCACGTCGATCGGCCCCGGCGCGACCAACATGCTGACGGGCGCGGCCGTCGCCACCGTCAACCGCTTGCCAGTCCTCCTTCTCCCCGGCGACATCTTCGCCAGCCGGCTGCCAAACCCTGTTCTGCAACAGCTCGAACAACCTTGGAGTCAGGACGTCAGCGTCAACGACGCCTTTCGTCCGGTGTCGAAATTCTGGGACCGAATCAATCGACCGGAACAAATCCTCGCCAGTCTCCCCGAGGCGATGCGGGTTTTGACCGACCAGGCAGAAACGGGCGCGGTGACGATCGCGTTGCCCCAGGATGTCCAACCAGAGGCGTACGATTACCCGGCGTCGTTTTTCGAGAAGCGTGTTTATCGCATCGCCCGCGCTGCTCCGCCCGAAAGTGAACTCTCGCACGCGGTCGATCTGATTCGGGCCGCAAGGCGACCGATTATCATCGCAGGGGGCGGCGCTATTTACTCCGATGCGTCCGCGGCTCTTGCGAGGTTAGCTGAGGCCTCCGGCATTCCAGTCGTCGAGACGCAGGCAGGCAAAGGCATTCTTCCCTGGAACCATCCCTGGAACGCGGGGCCGGTTGGCGCCACCGGCGGCATCGCCGCGAACCGGTTGGCCGCCCAGGCGGATCTCGTGATTGCGGTCGGCACGCGTCTGTCTGATTTCACCTCGGCGTCACACAGCGCCTTTCAACATCCGGCGGTTCGATTCATCGGCCTCAACGTCCAACCGATGGATGCGTACAAGTTCGGCGCGTTTCCCCTCATCGGCGACGCGTGCGCGGGCGTCTATTGCCTGCGCGATCGTCTGCAAGCCGCTGGCTATCGCACGACCGAGGAATACGAACTCGAGGTTCATGCGCTGAAGCATGAATGGGACGCCGCCGTCGAGCAGATCGTCGCGGTTCAGGATCCAACCGCGTTGACTCAAGCCAACGTGATCGGCATTGTCAACGAGGTCAGCGAAAGGCGAGACGTCGTCGTCTGCGCCGCCGGTGGCATGCCTGGTGACTTACACAAACTTTGGCGTACCCTCGATCCAAAGGGATATCATTTGGAGTACGGCTACTCATGCATGGGATACGAGATCGCGGGTGGACTCGGCGTCAAGATGGCGGACCCGAGCCGAGAGGTCTATGTCCTCGTCGGCGATGGCAGTTATCTGATGCTCCACACCGAAATTGTGACCTCATTGCAAGAGGGCTTGAAGCTCACAATCGTCCTCGTCGACAACTCCGGCTTCCAGTGCATCCGCACTCTCCAGATGTCGGCAGGCTCACCCGCGTTCGGCAACGAGTTGCGTCTACGCCATGAGGAAACGGGGCGCCTCGACGGTGGATATATGCCGATCGACTTTGCCAAGAATGCTGAAAGTCTCGGCGCCACCGCGTTTCGCGCGTCAAATGAGGCCGAGCTGCGCAAGGCCATGGCCGCCGCCAAAGACGCATCGAACACGGTGCTCATCCACGTCCAGGTACAAAAACACACGGCGGTCCCAGGATTCGAGAGTTGGTGGGACGTTCCGGTCGCGCAAGTGAGCGACGACCCGTCGGTCGAACAAGCGCTCGCCACGTACCACGAGGCGCGCAAGCGCCAGCGATATTTCCATTGAGACCGCATTCAAACACAGTGAAACCGGGTTGGAACGGTCCTGACCGTTCCAACCCGGCACATATACGTTGCCCTGATGTGCACAGCTCTACTTGATGTCGGCCTTCGCGCCCGCCTCTTCTAGCTTCGCCTTCGCCGCCTGAGCCTCCTCCTTGGAGACCGCTTCCTTCACCGGCTTCGGCGCCGAGTCGACCAGATCCTTCGCCTCCTTCAGGCCGAGGCTGGTTAGCTCGCGAACCGCCTTAATGACCTGGATTTTGTTCGCGCCGATTTCGGTCAAGATGACATCGAACTCGGTCTGCTCTTCTTCAACGGCCGCCGCGGCGGCGTCGCCACCGGCCGCGACCGCGCCAACCGCAACCGGCGTCGCGGCCGACACGCCCCAGCGATCTTCCAGCGACTTGACGAGCTGGTTGAGCTCCAGGACGGTCATCTTCTCCAATTGATCGATAAGTTGTACCTGATCCACCGTATACTCCTCCGTTGTTCGTTGCGATCGATGCGCGAGTCGTTGTGCCAAACCGAAAGCGATGCGTTAGTCGGCCGCGACGGCTTCACCGCCTCCGAGCTGGCCGGCACGCGCGTTGAGCAGGTAGGCCAACGAGCGGCTTGGACCGCCAAGCACGCTGACAGTGCGGGCCATCGGCGACGCCAGCATCCCGACGAGCTTTCCCATCAGTACCTCGCGCGACGGCAGCGATGACACTACGTCCACTTGGTCCGACGTAATGAACTTCTGGTTCAACACCCCGCCCCGAACGGTCAGAATGCGCGACGTCCTCGCAAAATCCGCGATTGCCTTCGCCGTGCCGACGATGTCATCGTACGCCAGCACGAGTGCCGTTGGACCCTCGAGCGAGGAATCAAGTCCTTCGATTCCAGCGTTGGTGGCCGCGATGCGCGTCAATGTGTTCTTCGCAATATGAAATTCGGCGCCGAAGGGTCGAAGCGTCGAGCGCAAACCCTGCAAATCGCCGACTTTCAGGCCGCGATAATCGGCCACGATCGTCAGTTGCGCCCGACTAAGTTGGTCAGTCAACATGTTGATCACGGCCGCCTTCTGTGCGGTTGGCATGTTCATTCACCTCCTCTCTTGGTGCCAGGCGATCCCAACGGGATCAGAATCGCCATCC
>JBOGUE010000156.1:0-7029 GCA_050695955.1 Thermomicrobiales bacterium
GGCTCCGCAAGCGATGAGATACTCGTCTGGATCGCGGATCGTTGCGGATCGTTCGCGCTGTTGCTTCGCGCGACAAAGGAGAGGAGCCGATGACCCCGGTGCGACCCTTCCGGTTCGGAGCGGGCGCCTTCATGGCGGCGTCGGCGGCCGAATGAGCGGAGAACGCTCGTCGAGTCGAGGCACTCGGCTACGACACGCTGCTGATGCCCGACCACTTTGCCCCCGACGTCTTCGCGCCCATCCCGGCACTGATGGCCGCCGCCCTCGCCACGACCACGTTACGCGTTGGCGCCTACGTCTTCGACAACGACTTCCGGCACCCGGCGATACTGGCGAAGGAAACGGCGACCATCGATGTGCTGAGCGGTGGCCGCCTCGAACTCGGTATCGGCGCGGGCTGGAAGAAGGGGGAGTACGACCAGGCCGGCATCCCGTTCGACCCGCCGGGCATGCGGGTGGGTCGGCTGCGGGAGGCCGTCCGCGTCATCAAAGGGCTCTGGGGGGACGGTCCGCTCACGATCACCGGCCAGCACTACACGATCCAGGCGCTGGACAACTGGCCCAAGCCCGTGCAACGCCCGCATCCACCGATCTGCATCGGGGCGGGCGGCAAGCGTCTGCTCTCCTTCGCTGCCCAAGAGGTCGACATCATTGGGATCATCGCGCAGGCTCTTCCCGCGGGTGGACTTGATATCCCGGGCGACAGCGAAGCGCGCCTTGCGGAGAGAGTCGGCTGGATACGCGAGGCGGCGGGTGAGCGGTTCCGCCACCTGGAACTGGCAGCGCTTGTCTGGGGAGTGTTTGTGACCGACGATCCGCCCGCGGCCGTCGAGGAGATGGCCCATACGCGAGGGCTGACGCCGGAGCAGGTGCTCTCCTCGCCGTATTACCTCGTTGGCAGCATCGACGGGATCGTCGAGCGCCTGGTGGCGCTCCGGGAGCAGTACGGTGTGACCTACTACTCGGTCTTCCCGAGCGATGTGGAGGCCTTCTCGCCCGAGGTGGCTCGGCTGGCAGGTACATGAGCTGGCCTACGCCCGTCCCGCCCGCTCTCCTCCCGAACGCTTGACAATCGCCGGACCTGTCCCCTATTGTCCCGGCCATCACACGCGTAGCAACAGTCCACCCGTCGTGTTCACCTGGCGACCAACGGGAATGGCCGCAACGAGGCGCACGAATATGGTCGGGGGCAGCGCGGCGCGACGCTCCGAAACTTTGTGACGTCGCCACGCGCAGACATTTTCAACGACCGGAACCATCTAGGTGGCCGGACCGCGATGGCGCGTCTGGCTCGGCGGCACGGAAGGAGACAAGCGGCATGTTAAACGAGCGCAAGCAGGTATCGCGGCGGCAGTTCTTGCAGTTATCGGGACTCGCCTCGGCCGGATTCGTCGTTGGTCCATTGCGCCCCACCGGCGTCCTGGCGGCGCAAGATGCGACGCCGGTGGCCGGCGGCACCCTGAACTACGCCGAGGCGGGCGACTTCCAGGACTTCAACCCGTGGTCCTTCGCCGCCACGGACAATTCCATCTACAACCAGGTCTATTCGCGGCTCTTCTGGAAAGACGGCGAGGGCGAGCTGCACGCGGACCTGGCCGAGTCCTGGGAAACGTCGGCAGACGGCCTCACGTTCACCGTTACGCTGCGCCCGGGCGCGACGTGGCACGACGGCACGCCTGTCACCGCCAACGACTTCGTGACCATGTTCGGCTACGTGCAAGACCAGGCGATGGTCGACATTTCCGGGGCCGTGCAAAAGGTCCAGGCGCTCTTCGTGCCAATTTCCGCGGTCGAGGCGCCCGACGATCTGACCGTGGTCTTTCGCTCCGAGCAACCGGTCCCCTATATCTCCGACATCATCGACTATTGGTTCCTCATTCGCATCGACAGCGTGGAGAATACGACCCTCACCAATCCCCTCCCGGTCGCGACCGGTCCCTTCACGCTCGATGAGTGGCAGCCGAATCAGTTTGTGCGCCTCTCCAAGTACCCCGCGTTCTACGGCGCCGAACTGCCCCGGCTCGACGAGGTCATGTTCCGCCGCTTGGACCGCGCCGAAACCCTGCTGCCCAATTTGCAGTCGGGCGAGACCGACGGCATCCTGGTCGGCAGCCTGAGCGACGTCGAGACGTTGGGCGACGACGACAGCTACTGGCTCGAGATCAACAACAGCGCCGGCAGCATCTTCAATATCATCGTCAACGTCACCAAGCCGCCGCTGGACAAGCAGGAGGTCCGGCAGGCGCTCTCCTACTCGCTCAACCGGGAAGCGATGGCCCAGAGCGCGTTCTTCGGGGTCTCCACGCCGATTACCTCGCCCTTCTTCAGCCCGTCGTCCCTCTGCTACCGCGAAGATCTGGTCATGGCCCATCCCTTCGACCTGGAGCAGGCATCGTCGCTGCTCACCGAGGCGGGCGTCTCCGATCTCGAACTGACGATTGTCGTGACGCCGGCCTGGCCGCAGATGAAACTCTTCAGCTTGATCTGGCAGGCCGACCTCGATTCAATCGGCGTCAAGCTCAACGTCAGCGAAGTCGAGAGCGCCCAGTTCTACGACGTCGGCGCCGTGGGCGACCTCCAGGGCAACGACTTGCTGGCCTGGCTCAACGGGCGGACGACGCGCGACCCAGCCATCTTCTGGAACACGCAATACAACTATCGAGGCGGCGATACCAACCGCTACCTGTTCGTGAACGAGGAACTGGAGCAACTGGTCGCGCAAGGCGCCGTCGAGACCGACGAAGCAGCCCGCCGCGAGAGCTACCAGCGGATCAACGAGATCGTGGTGGAGTCGTGTCACATGATCCAGGTGGCGACGAACCCACGCATCTGGGGCTTCAACCAGGTCGTGCAAGGCGTGCACTTCGACCTCAACGGCAACGCCTCCTTCGATACCGCCTGGCTCGCCGAGTAGGCGTTAGGCGTTAGGCGTTAGGAGACGGGGGTGGCGAGCGGTGGTGCTTCCAGAGAGACCCAATAGGGATCCGGGCTATCGCGGAGTTCTTGCCTGGCAGAAGGCGATGGACCTGGCGGCTGAGGTCTATCGCTGCTCGCGCGGGTGGCCCAAGGAAGAGCTCTATGGATTGACGAACCAACTTCGCCGTGCCGCCGTCTCGGTTCCTGCCAACATCGCGGAGGGAAAGGGGCAAGGTGGCAAGGCGGAGTTCTCGCGGTTTCTTGGTATCGCCTACGGTTCCTTGTGCGAGCTCGAGACGCATCTCTACCTGGCGCAGCGTCTCGCCTACCTTGACCAATCAACGCTCGACACGTTGATCGCGCAATCCACGGAGGTCGCCAGGCTGCTGCACGGTCTCATCAGGAGT
Source organism: Thermomicrobiales bacterium (assembly GCA_050695955.1). Taxonomy (GTDB): domain Bacteria; phylum Chloroflexota; class Chloroflexia; order Thermomicrobiales; family UBA6265; genus JBOGUF01. Next base: position 3,324 of record JBOGUE010000156.1, read on the forward strand.
CAACGCGCCGAAACAGAAGGCAAGGATCCTAGCGCCCAACGCTCAACGCCCAACGCCTAACGCCTAACGGAGACGCTTCGTGTCGCGTTACCTCGCCCGCCGGCTTGTGATGTTCGTGCCGACCGTCTTCCTGGCGTCGATCGTCATCTTTGCCATTATCCAATTGGCGCCAGGCGATCCCGCCCGCATGCGGCTCGGCACCGACGCGACCGATGCCCAGGTCCAGGCGGAACGGGAGCGGCTCGGCCTCGACCGGCCCCGCATCGTGCGCTACGGTATCTGGCTCGGCGACGTCGCGCGGCTCCAGCTGGGCACGTCGCAGGCGAGCGGCCGCCCGGTGACGACCGTCGTCTGGAACGCGTTCCCGAATACGATCCGCTTGACGCTGCTGGCGTTGGGCTGCTCCCTCTTCATCGGCTTCCCGATGGGCATCTACGCGGCCTTGCAGCACAACCGCCGGGGCGATCTCTTGGTCACCGGCCTCAACGCCTTCGGACTGTCCGTGCCCAGCTTCTGGCTAGGCATCGTGTTGATCCTGCTCTTCAGCGTCCAGCTCAAATGGCTCCCGCCGTCCGGCATTGGCAACCCGCGGGCGTCGTCGCTGGCGAACCTGGAATACCTCGTCCTGCCCGTGATCACGATCGCCCTCTCGAACATCTCGGTCTTCTCCCGCTTCGTGCGGTCGTCGATGATCGACGTCCTTTCGGCCGGGTACATCCAAACCGCGCGCGCCAAAGGGTTGATGGAGCGCGAGGTGATCGTCCGGCATGCCCTGCGCAACGCGCTGTTGCCGGTGGTCACCGCGGTCGGCATCCAGTTCGGACGCCTGCTCGGCGGCGCGGTCGTCACCGAGGCCGTCTTCTCCTACCCCGGCATCGGCCGCCTGGTCATCACGTCGATCTTGAATCGCGACTATCCGGTGGTGCAGGCCACCCTGATGCTGGTCGTGATCGTCTTTCTCATTACGAACCTGGTCGTCGACTTCTCGTATGCCTATCTCGACCCCACCGTGAAATTCGAATGACGACGAGCGCGGCGGCGCCCGCCGACGGGACAACGCGATGTCAGTAGCCGCCACAGAACGCCAGCCCGGCGCGCCGCGCGATCCGGCGGCAACGGACGCCGCGTCGCTCAATCAGCGAGCCGTGCGTAGCGGCCGCCTGGCTGTCGTGCGCCGCCTCGTGCGGACCCGCAAGGGGCTGATCGGCGGCATCAGCCTGCTGGTGCTGGTCATCCTGGCGATCATCGGCCCGTGGATCGCGCCGTATGATCCAAACGAGATCGCGCCCCTCGACCAGCTGGCGCCGCCATCCGCGTCCCATTGGTTCGGGACCGATGAGCTGGGCCGGGACACCTTCAGCCGCATCATCGTCGGCACCCGCCCGGCGATGCTCTCCGGACTGCTGGCGGTCACATTGGCCGCCGCGGTCGGCACCCTGGCGGGCATCGCCGCCGGCTACCTCGGCGGCGCGCTGGACTCGATCGTGATGCGCGTCTGGGACACGCTCATGGCCTTCCCCGCGATCTTTCTGGCCATCGGCATCGTCACGATCCTGGGACCGGGCTGGATCAACGCGGTCCTGGCCATCGCCGTCATCAATATGCCCATCTTCGCCCGTGTCATTCGCGCATCGACGCTCGCGACCAAGCACAAGGACTTTGTCGAAGCCGCCCACTCCATCGGCGGCTCCCACTGGCGCATCATGCGCACGCACCTCTTGCCGAACGTCTCCATGCCGGCGATCGTGTTGATGGCGATCGCGGTGCCGGAGGCGATCCTGGTGGAGGCGTCGCTCAGCTTCCTCGGCCTCGGCAGTCAGCCGCCCGCCGCATCGTGGGGGAACATGCTCAGCTCGGCGCAGGCCTATCTCAGCCGGTCAGTCACCTACGCCCTCTTCCCCGGCCTCGTCATCACCTTCGCGGTCGTCAGCATGAACTTCTTCGCCGACGGCATGCAAGACGCCATCGACCCCCGCCGCACCCGCTCCCCCGGCCTCTAACGACCACCAACACCCAGAATCTCCTACGCATCCCCCGCCGGCACATGCAGGTGATACGACACGAACTCGGCAACCTTCCCCTCACGCAGCCGAAAGAAGGAAGGCGCCACGATCGTCGTCGCCGCGCTCTTGTGGATCGCGAACACGCAGGCCACGCGCTCGTCGTCCGCGATCACGTCGCGCACCTCCATCGTCGCGTTGCCGGCCCCCGCGAAGATCTGCTCGAACGTCGCCCGCACCGCGTCGATGCCGCCGTCCCGGATGCGCCCGCCCTCCCCATACTCGATCACTCGGCAGTCCGCCGCAAACAGCGCGGTGATCGCAGCCGAATCGTGACGATTGATCGCCGCCACAATCCGCTCGACCGCCCCGTCAATCGTCTCTCCCCCGGCTTCGGGCGCTGGTTCCGTCTCCCCCCAGAATTGGGGGGCCGCCGCCGCGTTCGAAACCCCCATCAAAAAGAGGTCGATTGCCCCGAACGACTGCTCGCAGCCCGGCCCGAGGAAGACGTCGTGCCCGCAACCGATCACCGTCTGCACCCGGCAGCGCTCCTTGGTGATCGTTTGGCACACCCGCTCGCCCATCTCGACCGGAATCGCCCCCCGTTGCCCCCGCAGCAGCAACGTCGGGCAGCCCACCCGCGCCAGCACGTCCCAGTCGGCGCGCGGCATCGCCGTCGCCTCGATCTGTTCCACCAGCGGGAGGTTGTGCCGCCACGAAAGCGAGCCGTCCTCCTCTTGCATCAGATCGAAAGGAATGTCGTGCCGGGCGCGTGCCTCGGAGAGTTGCAAATGGTCCTGGCAGAATCGTAGCGCCTCATCGAATGAGCCAAAGCGCGGCGGCAGATCGCGAATCAACTGCAACGCCCACGCCGCCCGCCGCTCGTCCACCTCCGGCGGCGTGTCGCCGATCACCAACCCCCGCACCAGCTCGGCCCGCCGCGCGCAGAGGTGCCAGCCGACCATCCCGCCGTGCATCCGCCCGATCACTACCGGCCGGTCCAACTCAAGCGTCTCGATCAGACTCGCGACATCGTCCGCCATCGTGGCCGGGTCGTACCCGGCCTCCGGCTGATCCGACCCGCCCCGGCCGCGCAGATCTGGCGCCACCACTCGCGTCCGCCGCGCCAGGTGAACCGCCAGATTCGCCATCCCCTCGGCAGTTTGCAACACGCCATGGAGCAGCACCACCGGCGGCCGGACCGGCGTCGCCGGCCCGCTCCAGTCGAGATACCGCAGCCTGATCCCGTTCGCCTGAACCCGGCCCTCACGTGGCGCGCCCCGTCGCCGCTCGATTGTCTGTGGCGAACCCTGGTGCTCCGTCATCTGCCAGCCTCGATCCCAGGCGTCTCGTCCTCTTTGCACACCCGCAAAACAGCGCCGCAAAGCATAGCAGGCCGGGCCGAGATGCCGACCAGGGACCCCCATTGACACCGAACATATGTTCTCATAATGTCCCATGGAAGCGGCACATCCGGCGAGGGTGTGGGTCTGGGCCGCGCCGCACGTCGCCCCGCTCAGGTCCCGCGGTCATCCCGGCCCCGGTTGCCGTGTCCAGGCGCCCCCGCGACGGCGGGAGCGCACCGCCCCGGCCCCCAGCTAGGGCGAGTGGCGCAACCGGTTTGCGTCGAGGCACGCGCGTTCGTGCCGCGTCTCCTCGCCCAGCTTGCTCACGTGATCAACCTGATCAACCTGATCAACCTGATC
>JBOGUE010000157.1:0-2933 GCA_050695955.1 Thermomicrobiales bacterium
GAGTTGCAACTCCGCCGCCTTCCGCCTCCGTCCTCGAGGGCGTTTCATCGCTGATTGAGAAGAGTCTCGTGCGTCAGATGGTCAATGGGGTGGAGCATGCGCGTTTCAATATGCTGGAGACGGTCCGCGAATTCGCCGCCGAGCGGCTGTCGGCGGCGGCGGAAGAGGATATGGCGCGGCGACAACACGCGGCGTGGGCACTCGCGCTCGCCGAGGCGGCCGACGCGGCGTTGATTGGACCGGATCAGCTCAGGTGGTTACGAAGCCTTGAGGCCGAGCACGACAACCTGCGTGCCGCGCTGGGCTGGTCAATCGAGACGGGTGCGACAGAGACGGCCCTCCGCCTCGTTGGAGCCCTGTGGCGATTCTGGGCCTATCACGGTTACTTCGCCGAGGGCCGAATGTGGGCCGAACGAGCACTGGACGCGCGAGGAGACGCGCCGCCGGCGGTGCGAGCCAAGGCGCTGCACCAATTCGGCAACTTGGCCATCGACCTCGGCGATCTTGCCCTCGCGCGCTCCTCATACGAAGCGGGGCACGCCATCCGCCGTGAGCTCAACGAGTCATCGGCGATCGCCATCTCGCTCAACGGGCTCGGCCTCGTGGCGTTTTATGAAGGGGACTACGACGAGAGTCGCCGGCTCCACACCGAGGCCCTCACTACCCGCCGCGAACGGGGTGACCTGCAGGGCATCGGCAATTCGCTCAGCAATCTCGGCGACGTTGCCACCGCGACCGGCGACTTCCCACGTGCCCGCGAATTACAGGAGGCTGCGCTCACTATTCGCCGGTCGCTCGGCGACACCAACGCTGCCGCCTATTCGACGTTCAACCTTGGCGAGCTGACGGCCGCCGAGGGCCGCGAAGCGGACGCGCGTGACCACTTCGAGCAGGCGTATTTGGCGTTTGTCCAAACCGGCGATCGTCTCGGTGTCGCGTACGCTCGCTGCGAGCTCGGGCGTCTGACGCTCCGCCAGGGTGACGCAAACTCGGCCGCGACTCTGCTTGCGGATGCCCTCGCCATCCGTCATGAGCTCGGAGATCGGCGCGGTATCGCTGAATGCCTGGAAGGCTTGGCCGAGGTCGCGGTAGTTTCCGGGCGGGCGCTGGTCGGCATCGAGCTCTTCGCCGCTGCCTCAGCGCTGCGAGCGACGATCGCCATCCCGATCCGTCCGTTTGACCGTGGACGGCACGATCGGGCTGTCGCGCATGCCCACGGCGCCGTATCGCCGGAGGCCGCCGATCAAGCCTGGATCGCCGGGCAAGCGCTGACGGTGGACCAGGCCAGCGCCCGCGCGTTGGCGGTCGGCGCGACGATTGCGGAGGCGCCGCACGCGCCGGAATCGCCGGCTGTCGCAACGGTCGGCGGGCTCTCAGCGCGTGAACTAGAGGTGCTACGTCTCATCGTCGCCGGTCAGTCGAACCGAGAGATTGCCGAGACGCTGTTCATCGCCAAACGCACCGTCGACACGCACGCGTCGAACATCCTGAGCAAGCTCGGCCTCTCATCCCGCGCTGAGGCCGTGGCCTACGCCGTACGGAACGGGCTGGCTTGAGCCCACTTCGTTAGAATCCAGCGGCGGACCCCTCGACCCGAGGATCAGTCGCGCCAGCCAAGACGCGGGTGTTCGGGTCGCGGGCGATGGCCTGGGCCGAGCCGCCGCCGTGCCAGGGACCGAGGCGGCGGAGGCGATGTCCACGTTCTTCGAGTCCGGCAATGACGTCAGCGGAAAACCGCTCCTCCAACCGCAACTCAAATGGGTTGTCGATGCTGGCGGGGTCGGTGCCGGGCCAACTCGTCCAGCGTGGGGCCTCGATGGCAGCCTGCACGTCGAGCCCGCCATCGATCATGCCGGCGATGATTTGCGAATTCCACTGTGGCTGTCCGTCCCCGCCCGGGGTGCCGCCGGCGAGGACCGGTGTGCCATCCTGGTCGGCGATCAGGTAACAGTTGAGCGTGTGCATTGTCTTCTTGCCGGGTGCGTAGACGTTTGGATGACCCTCCTGGAGCGTGAAGCCCCGGCCAACCCGGTTATTGAGGACGATGCCAGTACCGTCGACCACGACGCCGCTGCCGAAGTTGCTGGAGACCGATTGGATGAGCGAGACCATCATCCCGTCGCGATCGACGGCGCAGAGGTAGGTCGTGTCGCCGTCGGCATGTTCGCCCGCGGGCACGTCGTCGGCGGCACGTTCGGGATCGATCCGCTCGTATCGACCAGCCGCCCACTCCCTTGAGAGGAGCTTGTCGAGCGGGGTTTTGATGAAAGCCGGGTCACCGCAGTAACCGACCCGATCGGCGTAGGCGAGCTTCTTCGCCTCGGCCAGCAGATGCACGCCCGCCGCCGAATAGGGATCAATGGCCGCTAGATCGGCGTGCTCGGCGATGTTGAGTGCGCCGAGCATGATGACGCCCTGGGTCGGCAAAGCTGTCTGGTAGACGGAGTAGCCGCGGTATGTGGTCGCGATCGGCGCCGACATCTCCGTGCGGTGGCTCGCCAGGTCGTCGACGGTGATGGCCCCGCCGTTGGCGGTCATATACGCCTCGATGCTCTTGGCAATCTCGCCCTGGTAGAACGCGTCGCGCCCGTCGGCGGAGATTTGGCGAAGCGTACGGGCGAGATCTGGTTGGCGGAGGACCGTGCCCACGCGCGGCGGTTCGCCGTCGGGGAGGAAGACCGCGGCGGACGCCGAAAACTGATCGAGGAGGTCCTGGGCCGAGGCGATGGCTCCTGCTCCGTCGCGCGTGAGCGGGAAGCCGTTGCCGGCGTACCAGATGGCTCGCTCGGCCAGCTCGGCAAAGGGGCGCGCACCGAAGCGTTCGAGCATGGCGAAATAGGCGTCGACCATCCCCGGCACGCCGACCGAGAGTGGCCCGCGATGGGGCATCAGGCGCCCGCCGACGTCGCCGTTGGCCCGCATCAACTCGATGC